>DASZAG010000092.1:0-34671 GCA_035945555.1 Acidobacteriaceae bacterium | reverse complement strand
AATTGCTAGACACACGGACTACCTGATTGTGGGCGCCGGCATAGCGGGACTGCGCGCAGCCATTGAGCTGTGCGAGACAGGCCGCGTGCTGGTAGTCACGAAAGAAGCTCTGGGCGAGTCGAACACCAACTACGCGCAAGGCGGCATCGCAGTAGCGATGGGCGGCGACGAGGACATCTCGCTTCATCTGGAGGACACGGTCCGCGCCGGTGACGGGCTGGTGGACCGCGAAGCGGCGCGTCTTCTAGTGGAAGAAGGCCCCGTCCGCGTGGAAGAACTGCTGCGCTGGGGAACCGGCTTCGACCGCGAGAACGGAAAGCTGATGCTGACGCGCGAAGGCGCGCACAGCCGGAACCGCATTCTGCACGCCAATGGTGACGCCACCGGAGCGGAGATTGGGCGCTCGCTGCTGGCGCATGCGCGAGAGCAGAAGAACATTACTCTCCTGGAGTGGACGACCACCGCGGATTTAATCGTAGAAGACGGCTCGGTAATGGGAGCGCTACTGCTAGGGCCGGATGGTGAGTTGGTTGCGGTGCGCGCTCGTGCAGTGCTCCTGGCGAGCGGCGGTGCGGGGCAGGTTTACAGTGACACGACCAATCCGGCGGTGGCGACAGGCGACGGCATTGCGATGGCCTGGCGCGCGGGTGCGGAAATATCCGACATGGAGTTCTACCAGTTTCATCCCACGGCGCTGAGTTTGCCCGGAGTGCCGCGATTCCTTTTATCCGAGGCGCTGCGCGGCGAGGGCGCATACCTGCGCAATGCGAGCGGCGAGCGCTTCATGGAGCGTTACCATCCATTGCTTGAGTTGGCGCCGCGCGATGTCGTAGCACGTGCGATTGTGCGTGAAGGGACAGGAGAAAATGGTGAGCAGCTTCCCGTACATCTGGACATGCGGCACGTAACGGGCATGGATTTACATAAGCGGTTTCCTGGGATATCGGGCTTCCTGTCTCGGCACGGGCTCGAACTGTCCCGCGACTTGATTCCGGTTCGTCCGGCAGCGCACTACCTCATGGGCGGCGTCCGGACTGATGTGGATGGACGCACATCTCTGGCGCATCTTTATGCAGCAGGCGAAGTCGCATGCACGGGTGTGCACGGCGCGAACCGCCTCGCAAGCAATTCGCTATTGGAGGGCCTGGTGTTTGGAGCGCGCGCAGCGGACGCGATGCGGGGTACGAGCGGGCCTGCTTCCAGCGAGGTGCCGATGCGAGGCAGCTTCGCGGAGAAATCGGCAGAGAACACGGACGCAATGCTCACTCATCTGCAGCAGCACATGTGGCAGGATGCAGGTCTACTACGCGATGCTGCGGGACTGATTCGGATGCGAGAGAATCTGGAGCGGATGCGGGTGTCCCCAGCTGCGAAGCGGGCCTCACTGGAACTGGCGAACCTGCATGCGGTGGCAGAGCTGATTGTGCGGTCAGCACTAGCTCGCGAAGAAAGCCGCGGCGCACATTTCCGGAATGACTTCCCCAGGCGCGACGACTCACGCTTTGCGAAGCATTCAGTGATGCGTGGCAGAACCGTCAGCTTTGAGGCTGAGGTGCAGCCGGCTTTGGCGAAGTAAGCCGGCTCGCAACGGCAAAGATAACCAGTATCGCCACAATGGTCCCGAGCGACCACGCGACGGGAATTTCTAACCAGCTTGAAAGCAGCATCTTCACGCCGACAAACGCCAGGATGAGCGCCAGCCCGTAATGGAGCAGACGCAGACGGTCGAGCGCATGTGACAGAGCAAAATAAAGCGAGCGCAGGCCGAGAATCGCGAAAATATTCGACGTGTAAACGATGAAAGTATCGCGGGTAATGGCGAGCACTGCGGGGATCGAGTCGAGCGCAAAGATGAGATCGGTAGCCTCGACGGCCAGCACGATGAGCAGAAATGACGACACAGCTAGCGCGGAGCCGCTAGCGCGGCCCATAAGCCATCGGGCAGTTTTCGGGGGCGATTCGGGGTCATGGCGCAACAGGCGAAAAGCTGCGTAAAGCAGGAAGGCTCCGAAAATGTACTCAACCCAGACGAAATGCGCGAGCAGCGACGCTCCGATGAAAATGAAGATGCCGCGCATGACGATAGCGCCGAGAACCCCCCACAGCAGGATGCGGCGCTGTTGCTCCGCGTCGAGGCGCAGAGAGCGAAACAGGAGCAGAAACACGAAAAGATTGTCGATGCTCAGTGAGCCTTCGACCAGGTACCCGGAGAGAAATTCGAGTCCGCGTTGGCGGCCTTGTGTCTGTGAAAGAAAGAGCGCGAAGCAGAAAGCCAGCGCAGCCAGGACGGCGGTCCATCCCCAGGCAAGGCGAGCGGAAACGGAGCTACGCTGCAAAAAGCCGAGATCAACAATGAGCAGGACGGCAACAACGCCGCCGAAAGCCGCCCAGTAGGCTGGAGACGCTCCCGCGAACATGAATCAAGATTAAAGCCTGAGGCCTGTCAGCACACTTTATGCCGCAACTGCCTGCTTCTTTTTGCGCTTTGCTGAAAAGACCGAGTAGGAAACGGCGATGCTTATGAGGTAAAGGGCCAGCAAAGGCGTGGCGAAGACGCACATGGTGAGCGGGTCGGGCGTGGGCGTGATAATGGCCGCGAAAATAAAAATGATGAGGATGGCAAAGCGCATGTTCTTCCAAAGGAAGCGCGGGCACACGATTCCAAACAGCGAGAGGAAGAAGACGAGAATGGGCAGCTCAAACGCCGCACCAAGGCCCAGAATCACTGTCAGAAACAAATTTGTGTATTCGTTGACTTCGATGAGCGGGCGGAACTGACGGCTGAATCCGAAGAGAAAATCGAGCGATTCGGGAAAGACCCAGCGGTATCCGAAGTACGCTCCGGCGAGAAACAGCGTGACGGTCGCGGCCATAAAGGGCACGACGAAGCGCTTCTCATTTTGATATAGCCCGGGCGAAATAAACAGCCATACCTGATACAGAATGAAGGGTGACGCTATGATGCACCCTGCCATCAAGCTGATCTTCAAGTACATGTTGAAGCCGTCGACCGGGTTATGAATGACGAGTTGCGTGGGAAGATTATGCTTCTGCAGCGCATACGTAATGGGCGCCTGCATGAGCTGGTAAATCTTCACGTGGAATCCCCAGGCCGCAGCAAACCCGCCGATGAGATAGAGCGCGGCGTGGATGAGACGGCGGCGCAGTTCCTCGAGGTGTTCGAGGAGGCTCATTCCAGGGAGTTCGGCGCGTTGGGTTACGGCAGACCGGGCGCGTTCCAGCATGTCATCCATGATTTACTGCGGCCTGCGAATTCTCCGGCACGGGGCCGGCGGAGTGGGAGTTACCGTTCTGTTCCGCCGCGAGCGCTTCAGCGTAGACCGGATGCGGGTCAACAGCGGCGGCATCAAGCAACTCCTGCGACGCAACAGGCATGAAGGGGCGCGCGGCGCTGACGGGTTCGCCTGTTGAGGGCGGAAGAATCACGGGCTGGACTTCCTCCGGTGAAGCGCTGAGTTCAGGCGAAGCGTTGTAGTCCGGCAAAGCATTTTCTGGAGGAGCATTCGGGGTAGTGAGCGAAGGTCCTTCTGGAGCAGAGATCACAGGTGTCTGAACGGCTGCATTCTGGGCTTCGAGCTTCTTCTGCCGCTCCTGCATTTCCATGTTGCGCAGCTCTTCGTCAATCTGTGACTTGAACTCGTTGGAGGCGCGTCGGAATTCGACCATCAGTTTGCCGATCTGGCGCGCGATCTCCGGAAGTTTTTTGGGCCCGAAGAGGATCAGCGCCAACAGGAAAATGACGATGGAATCTGCGAAGTGCATTCTTTTTCATGATACCCGCGCCAATGCCCAGTCACAACGGCGGATTCAATTAAGAGTACGGCAGGCGCTCGGTGTTAGATCTCAAATCCGCTCAGGATGGTTCGTATGTATTAGACTTAATAGAGGAGAGACTCGTTTGGCCGCCTGTTTTTGCGACGAATGGCCTGTTGGCTCATCCAAATAGTAGGTTGCAACAACCCCGCCGGTTGGGTGGCTTTCAGGCCGCAGCGAACCGACTGCAACCGTAGCAATAGCTTTCAACATCCCCGTCCGGCAACGGACTGAAGGCGGAACAGAAAAGTGAGCGTATTAGCAGAAGAAGTTGTGGATATTGCGCCCGTTACGGAGGCGCAAAGTTGCTCCCTTGATAACTACCTCGCGTTGCCCGATCACACCATGGATGACCGGATTGCGGCGGCCCGGAAGAAGCTGGGTAAAAGCACGGTCTTGCTTGGGCACCATTACCAGCGGGACGAAGTGATTCGGTTCGCTGACTATACGGGCGACTCGTACAAGCTGTCCAAAATTGCCGCCGAGAGCGAGGCAGATTACCTGATCTTCTGCGGCGTTCACTTTATGGCCGAGAGCGCAGATGTGCTGGGCAGGCCCTCAACTCCCGGAAAACCGGGCCAGCAGGTGATTCTGCCTGACCTGAACGCCGGATGCTCGATGGCCGATATGGCCGAAATTGGGCAGGTGGAAGCGTGCTGGGACACGCTTATGGCCGCCGGAGTTCACGCGGAACAGATTCTGCCCCTGACCTACATGAATTCGACGGCTGCGATCAAGGCATTTTGCGGCGAGCGCGGCGGCTTGGTCTGCACGTCCTCGAACGCGGGCCGCGCATTTGAGTGGGCGTTTGCGCGGGCGGAGAAGATCTTGTTTTTGCCCGACCAGCATCTGGGGCGGAACACCGCATTCGCAATGGGGATTCCGCTGGAGGAGATGGTGGTGTTCGATCCTTACCAGATCGGAGGTGGTATTGCGCCGGAGAGGCTCAAGGCCGCAAAGGTCATCCTGTGGAAAGGACACTGCTCGGTTCATCAGCGCTTTCTTCCGCAGCACGTGGATATGGTGCGGGCGAAGTACCCTGGGATAAGGGTGATCGTGCATCCGGAGTGCCGGTTCGAAGTGTGCCAAAAAGCCGATGCGCTCGGCTCGACGGAGCGGCTGATCAAGATCGTGTCGGAAGCGCCGGTTGGAACGATGTTTGCGATTGGAACAGAGATCCACCTGGTGAACCGCCTCGCGAAGGAGTTCGCTCCGAAGGGGAAAAAGATCATCACGCTGGACGACACAGGGTGCCTGTGCACGACCATGTATCGCATAAGCCCGCAGCATCTGGCGTGGGCACTGGAAAATCTTGTCGAGGGTCGTGTGGTCAACCACATCAAGGTGCACGATGATGTGAAGCATTGGGCGCGCGTTGCGCTGGACCGCATGCTGGAGATTTAAGGCTGAGATGGATTTTGAATCAAAACACTTTACGCTGGACGAAGCACAGGCGCTGCTTCCGGTGCTGGAGGCTTTGCTGAAGCGGGCCATAGAGGCCAGGCGCGACGCGGAGCAAATCGAAGAGAAGATGCAGGCATTGAACCGTAAGGTATTCTTTGCCGGCGGGATGCTCCTGGATACCGATCGGCTGCGGCGCCGCA
Source organism: Acidobacteriaceae bacterium (assembly GCA_035945555.1). Taxonomy (GTDB): domain Bacteria; phylum Acidobacteriota; class Terriglobia; order Terriglobales; family Acidobacteriaceae; genus Silvibacterium. Next base: position 29,233 of record DASZAG010000092.1, on the reverse strand, counting down.
AGGCCGCCCACGAGTCGCATGTACAGAGGGCCAAAGACTCCCTTGAGGAAATTGACGCCATAGGCGTGCAGGTGAAGGACCTGGACACAGGGCTGCTGGATTTCCCATGTCTGATTGAGGGCGAAACAGTACTGCTGTGCTGGAAGATGGGCGAAGATCACATCGGGTTCTGGCACACGCTCGACGCAGGTTTTCGCGGACGCCAACCTCTGGACGCGCGATTTACAAAAAAGGTGCGAGAGAAAAATCCCGACAAGCCCAACTGAAAAGGCAACGAGCCCGTTTGACGTTTGATAATTATTATTGTTTAATAGTAATTATCGATGACTGTTGCTGAAGCCAATGAACTCCGTACCATCTGCGAACGGGCCGGGGTTGCCGTAACGCACCAGCGGCAGGTGATCTACGAAACGCTTCGTACGATGCACGGGCATCCTAGCCCGGAAGAAGTCTACACGCGGGTCAAGACGAGGATTCCCTCGGTATCGCTCGCGACGGTCTACAAGAATATCCATCTCCTGATTGAAAGCGGCATTTTCCATGAAGTCAGCCTGCACCACGGCTCGCTGCGCGTGGAGACCAACGAGAAACCCCATCATCACCTGGTATGCACGGCATGCAAGTCCATTACGGACATCGCCGCCGAGGAACTGGGCTTTGTCTCAAAGTCACGAAAGCTGCGCGGAGGATTCCTGGCGCAGCGTTTTGCCGTGGACGTGCTGGGACTCTGCCCCGATTGCCAGAAGAAATAGTTCGATTCACATTTAAATACTTGAGGAGTTATACATGCTGAGCATTGGCGAGACCTTTCCTTCCTATTCCGTTACCGCTACCGTAAGCAATGACAAGGACAAGGCATTTGAAACCATCACCGAAGAGAGCTATCCGGGGAAGTGGAAGGTCTACTTTTTCTGGCCGAAAGACTTCACATTCGTTTGTCCTACCGAGATTGCGGCGTTTGGCAAGCTGAACGCGGAGTTTGATGCGCGCGACACGCAGGTCCTGGGCGGCAGCGTGGACTCGGAATTCGTGCATCTCGCATGGCGCAATAATCACGCTGATCTGAAGGACCTGCCCTTCCCCATGCTCGCGGACGTGAAGCGCGACCTGGCAAATCAGCTAGGAATTCTTGACCCCGAAGCCGGCGTGGCGCAGCGTGCGACGTTCATCGTGGATCCGCAGAACATCATCCGGTTTGTGTATGTGACGGATCTCTCCGTGGGACGCAATCCGCAGGAAGTGCTGCGCGTGCTCGACGCGTTACAAACCGATGAGCTGTGCCCCTGCAACTGGCAGAAGGGCGAAGCAACCCTGGTCGCCTGAAAACTGGAGAAGAAAATTCATGTCGATTGATGCATTGATTGACGGCCTTCCGAATTATGCGAAGGACCTGAAGCTGAACTACTCGTCGCTGGTGCGGCAAAATATCGATTTGACTCCGCATCAGCTTTGGGGAACGTTGGTGGCTTCGGCCATTGCCGCGCGAAATGCCGAGCTGACCGCAGCCGCTATGGGCGAGGCAGGGAAGCACCTGAGCGAGCAGGCGCTGGAGGCGGCAAAGTCAGCGGCGGCGATCATGGGGATGAACAACATCTACTATCGTTTTCTGCACCTCTCGTCGAACGAAAAGTACAGCACGATTCCGGCCAGGCTGCGCATGAATGTGATTCGGACGCACGGCGCGGATCCGGTGGACTTCGAACTGTGGTCGATTGCGGTCTCCGCAATCAACGGCTGCGGACGCTGCGTGGACGCGCATGAAAAAGTTGTGCGCGAGAAGGGTGTGTCTGAAGAAACCATTCTTTCGGTTGTGCGGATTGCATCGGTAATTCACGCAATCGGCGCGGTTCTGGACGCGGAACTTGCCGCGGTACCGGCGTAAAACCAGCAACATTTCGAGACGTGGCCCTGCTCATAGCAGGGCCATTTTTATTTCGCGCGGATTAATAGCGCCGCAGTACGCCGAGAACGCGGCCCTGAATGGCGACCTGCGCAGCGGGCACGTAGATGGGGTCCATTTCCGCATTCGAGGGCTGCAGTCGGATCGTCGACCCTTCGTGATAGTAGCGCTTGAGCGTCGTTTCAGACCCCCGCACCAGCGCCACAATAATTTCGCCTTCGCGAGCGGTCGAGACGCGCTCCACTAGAACATAATCGCCGTCGACAATGTGCTCGTCGCGCATGGATTCGCCGCGCACCTGGAGCGCGAAAACGTCGCGATTGCCGACAATGTCGCTAAGAGAAATAGTCTCAGGAGTCTCGGTGGTTTCGACGGGAAGGCCAGCGGCGATGCGTCCGGCGAGGGGCAGCCGTTCGCCGGGTCGCGCTTTTGGACGCGGCGGCAGCACGTCAATGGACCGGCTGCGATTGTGGGCGCGCTGCAGCAGTCCCTTGTTATGGAGATTGGTGATGTGTTTGTGCACTGTGGCCAGTGAGCGCAGGTCCAGGCCGCGCGCGATCTCCTCGTACGAAGGCGAGTAGCCGTTGCGCTGCGTGAAATTCGAGATAAAGTCGAGCACCTCTTTTTGCCGCCGTGTAATGGCCATAGGCGGATTATAGCGAACAAAAAGCGAACCACGAGGAAATATTTTTCGAACTTCCGCGATTAATGTTCCCATTTCGGCACTCCCTTTCCGGCGCTTCCCGCTTCCGAACTGCCCTTGAGTTCCCTCACGTTCTTTTCTTGTGTCCCATTCCGCGACAGGCGATGGTGATTGCAGCAACAGCAGCGGAGAAGACGGATGAGGATTCTGGTGGCAGAGGATGATGCGGCGCTGGGGATGTTTCTGCAGCGCGGGCTGGAGGCGGATGGGCATGAAGTGCGTCTGGCCCCGGACGGCCAGGCGGCACTCGAGAGCCTCCAGGCGGAACTCCCGGATCTGGCCGTGCTCGACCTGAACATGCCCAGGCTCGACGGCACCGAAGTGCTGCGATCTCTGCGCGCCATTTCAGATGACCCTCCAGTCCTGGTGCTAAGCGCTCGCAATGAGTTGGAAGTGCGGCTGAACTGCTTTGAACTCGGCGCAGATGACTGCATGGCGAAGCCGTTTGCACTGGCTGAACTCAGGGCCAGATTGCGAGTGCTGGCGAAGCGGCGTCGGAAAAGCAGCCTTGTCCTGCGCCACGGAAATCTGCAACTGAATCGTGTGGAGCGCACGGTGGAGCGCAGCGGAGAGCCGGTGTCGCTGACGGGAAAAGAATTCGCGCTACTTGAATTTCTGCTGCTCAATCGGGGGCGGCCCGTGTCGCGGGTGACGCTCCTGCACGAACTGTGGCACACACAACCGGAGGCGAGCACGAATGTGGTGGATGTGTATGTGAACTATCTTCGCCGCAAGCTGAGTGACGGGAGCGAGGAACAAGTGATCCAGACGGTGCGCGGAAAGGGTTACGCCATAGGGCTGACAGCCTGAAGTGCGACGAACAAATAGCGAGAATCGAGCGGACAACAAGGAGAACGAAAATGGCAACTGCAACTCTTAGACCCCTTCAACCTGCCCCCCGCACGGCGGTCATCGCCAGCGCCGATCTTTCCTTTCGCCAAAGAGTGCGCGAGACGCTGATCGGATTGCGCTGGCAGGTGCGCGAAGCCGCCGGCGGAGCCGAGGCGCTGGCACATCTCGACGCGTCTCCCGCTGAGACGCTGATCCTGGACTCGTGGCTGCCGGACTTGGAGATTCGCGAATTTGTTGCCGAATTTGAGAAGCTTCATCCGGTAATTGATCTGGTGACAGTGGACGAGTTGTCGAATCGCCCCAATGCCACGCGCAACCCCCGACGCAATGAAGCGCTGTTCGCGCTGCGGCGCGGACAGGATTCAGACGGAGCAGCCTGGAATGGCGCGAGTGCGATCGGAGCACGCGAATCGCAGCACGAGCCCCGAGCGATCACACTGACGGATGCGGAGCGCGCGCAAGGCGAACAGAACATCCGCATTGTCGCGGCCGCACGGCGCCCAGCGCTGGACGCCGCCTCCAGCATGAACGCCACATGCCGGCTGCCGGAATTCGTGGGAGATCATCCGTCGATGTTGAAGGTGAGCCGGCGGATCCGGCTCGTCGCACCGCACCGCACGCCCGTGCTGGTGGAGGGCCCCACGGGTTCGGGCAAGGAACTGGTGGCGCGCGCCATTCACCGGCTCAGCCCGCGGTCGTCCCGTCCGTTTGTAGCGCTGAACTGCGCCGCTATTCCGGAGACGCTTCTCGAAGCGGAACTGTTTGGGCACTCGCGCGGCGCATTTACCGGAGCGGTGCAAGGTCGCGTGGGAAGGATCGAGGCAGCACAGGGCGGAACGCTGTTTCTGGATGAGATTGGCGAGATGCCCCTGGTGCTGCAGTCCAAGATGCTTCGCTTTGTGGAAAGCGGCGAATTGCAGCGTGTGGGAGAGAACGAGCCTGTACGTGTAGATGTGCGGATCGTCGCAGCCACGCATCGCCCGCTGTTGCAAATGGCCGCCCAGGAGACGTTCCGCGCAGATCTTTATTACAGGCTTGCGGTATTTCTGATTCGCACACCGTCACTGGACGCGCGACAGGAGGACCTGCCGGTGCTGGCCGCGCATTTCCTGGCCAAACAGGGGGAGCGCAGCCCGATGAAGGCGCTGAGTGCGGATGCGATGCAGATGCTGCGCACGCATAAGTGGCCGGGCAACGTGCGCGAACTGGAGCATGTGCTGGAGCGGGCCGTAATCCTTGCCGAAGATCGCCCGGTAATTAACGCAGAAGAGATCGAATTTGGCGGCGAAGAGGCCGAATTCTAAGAGCCCTCTAACGCAAAAAGCGGCTGAATAGTTCATTCCTTAGCTGGGCGACGAGTGTGTCTTTATTTGCGACACAGAGCAGAGAGGTTCCATGCACGCCGATAAATCTACGGAAGAAAATCATTCGGGATTGTTGAAGATGGATGGGCTGAACCTGGAGATTGATCTCCAACTAATTGCGCTGGTCGGCGAGAAGCAGGGCGGGCAAATGCCTTCGCGCGTAGGCACTGCCCGCAGCCTCTCCGATTCTTTGAAGCAGCTAATTTGTGCTCACGCCTATTCGGCCTTTCCCGTGCTGCTTTGTCAGAGTCATCGCGGCGGAATTCCACCGAATATTCATCTTTGCCCAGCGTGGTGGTTCGCTGAGTGCCGGTAGAGATGGCGGTCGATCTGGAGTTGGGAGAAAGTTGGATGCGAAGCATGGCTTTTCAAGGCGGCGGAGAACAACAGGATGCGGGCGCGGCGCTGCGCGCGGGTACGGACGCAAATGTGCCTGTACGTGTTTCGCAAAGCGGGCAGACGGTCAACGGCAAACAGGAGAGGAATGGAGAAATGACCCCCGAGCAGGAGCGGCTGATGATCGAGCACCTTTCCACTGTGCGCTATCTGGCGCGCCGGATACACGAGCGCCTGCCGCAACACGTCGAGATCGACGACCTGATTTCGGCCGGGGTGCTGGGGCTGATCGACGCCTTCCGCAAGTTCGATCCCGAGAAAAAGGTGCAGTTCCGCAGTTACGCGCAGTTCCGCATTCGCGGGGCAATTCTCGACAGCCTGCGCACACTCGATTGGAGCCCCCGCGACCTGCGTCGCAAGGGCCGGGCCATTGAAGAGGCTATCCGCTTGCTCACGGCACGGCTGGGCCGCGCTCCTTCGGAACCTGAAATCGCCGTTGAAATGGGCATGGATCTCGGCGACTACCAGCAGTTGCTGGGCGAGTTGAAAGGTCTCGAAATCGGCACATTGCATGCGGAGCGCTCCGAAGATTCAGGCGAAGAGGAACTGGCCTATGTCCCGAACAATCCGGAAGACGATCCGCTGTTCTGCTGCTTAAAGAGCGAAATGCAGACGCGGCTCACCGCGGCAATTGACCAGCTTCCCGAGCGCGAACGGCTGGTGATGACGCTCTACTACTACGAGGAAATGACCATGAAGGAAATCGGCCTCACGCTCGGGGTGGTGGAGTCGCGCGTCTCGCAGATCCATGCCTCGGCCGTACTGCGTTTGCGCGCTCTGCTCGCGGGCCAGCGCAGTCCGGAAACGGCAGTAGCCGTGGGGAAAAGACACACGTCCCGGCGATGAGCAATGGGAGAGATAAATGGGAAAAGTCTTAAAGCAAAACCAAATTGAGGTGATCTTCTCCGCTCTAGTCTGTCTGGCCACGTTGTGCGCGACGCCGTCACTTCACGCGGATATAACTCCGTCATCTTCGCAACAGGCCCGCATCAAAGACATGGCCACTGTCGAGGGCATTCACGACAACCAGCTCGTCGGCTATGGAATTGTAGTGGGCCTGCCCGGAACGGGCGATAGCCAGTCGATCGCTCCCCAGCAAATGCTCCTGGCAGCACCCCAGCGCGCGGTCGCAACGGTGCCGCACGGGCAGGGAACTGAAACACGCCAATCGCGGAACATGGCTGCGGTGTTCATCGTCGCAACTCTGCGGCCGTTCGCGCAGCCCGGCAGCAGAATTGATGTCATCGTTTCTCCGGCTGGAGACGCGCACAGCATCCAGGGCGGGCTGCTGCTGATGACTCCTCTGTATGGCCCCGATGGAAAAATCTACGCGCAGGCGCAGGGCTCCATAGTGCTCGGCAGCTATTCGGTGCAGGCCAGCGGCATCATGAAATCTGAGAACGATCCCACCGCCGGGCGCATTCCTTCAGGAGCAATCGTGGAGCGCGCGCTGCCTCTCCATCTGAATCATGACCATTTTCGAACGGGGTGGTTTCGGCATCGCCACCAAGATACTGAATCAATTTGGGACACAAAATCCTGGTGAGGTTTCTGTAAATGCAAGTAAAATCAAAGAAAGTTCGAGCCGTCGCAAGATGGACCGTAACTAAAGTGCTCCCCCGCTTCCGCCGATGGAGGCAACTGAGGAGAACGAATGAATATCCACAACGCTCTTCCGCTTGCGCAGCCCGCCAAAGAGTCTCAGGTCTCAGGGGCCGAGAAATCTTTGAACGGTGCGCAGCCGTCTCTGGTTTCCTCGGCCAGCGACGACTCGGAGTTGAGCCGCGCCGCTTCCTTGACCAGCGAGGCAGCCTCGCTTCCCGACGTCCGCAGCGAGAAGGTCGAGGCAATCAAGGCGGCAATTGCGGATGGCACCTACAATGTCAGCTCCGCGGATGTGGCGCAGTCCATCGTGAATCAAATGCTCGGCAAGGAATAGTCTCCGCCGGCACCCAAAATCAGATTCAAAATTCGCTTTTGCAATCACCGGCTTTCAAACCACGCCGTTCTGGGGTGATCTGCGCCCTAAAATCCATCCCCGCACAAACTTACCAAAGGAGTCTGGCATGAGCGCAGCATTGCAGTTCTCAATTCCGGCAGATGAATTTCTCGATCAGGTGTTCACGGCGCTCATCGCCGCTGACGTTGATAACCTGCAACAGCTTGAAGCGCAGGCTCCGTTCGTGGTTCCTCCACGAAGCGAGGCGCGCTTTGCCCGCAACAGCGCAATCTTCGCAGCGCTCCTTGAAATGGCGCCGCGCAATCTGCGGTTGCTTCGCAGGGTCTCCCCTGACGCACCGCCCGAAACATATCACCCGCACTTAAGTTAAGCGCTGCAGGAAGTAATTCTGAAGGGATGCCGCTTCCTCTGACTGCGAAGAAGCGGGGCGGCCGCCCGGGGAAGGGAGCAGCCGCCCGCTAGTCAGCCATGTTTGACGGGGGCCTCGCCTTGCTTTCTCGTTGGGCCTGCGTCGTTCCTTATTGCCGACTGGATGTTGTCCCAAACCACTGGGCTGGGATCGTGTAAAGGCAGAAGCAGCTTGGCTTGTTGCGCAATGTATTCAAGATCGCGCACGAGAGCCGCGCAATTCTCGCACTCCTTCAAATGCTCGTTGTTGCTCAGGTCCTCGCCCGATTCAAAAAGTTCGGGGAGACGATCCTGGAACTCGGCGCATGTCATGTGGCTTGTGGGCCGCTGATTTTCGTTTTTCTCTTTCATTCCTCCGACTCCTTGCGTTCGCCGGTGCGGAGCAGTTCGCGCAGCTTCATGCGCGCTTTGTGCAACTGCGACTTGCTGTTGCCAATCGAACAGGCGAGCATATCGGCGATTTCGTTGTGCTCGTAGCCTTCAACATCGTGAAGGACAAATACCAGGCGATAGCCGGGTGGAAGATTTTCAACCGCGCGTTCGAGCGTAACGCGATCAATAGAACCGGCGAGCGTCAGATCGCGGGCTCCAATATCTTTGCGCGGACCGTCATCCTGCGACGGTTCGAGCGTCTCCTCAAGCGAAACCTGGGGAAGGCCCTTTTTGCGGAGGTGCATAAGGACGACATTGACTGATAAGCGGTGAAGCCACGTAGAGAATGCAGAATCCCCACGAAAAGTCCCGATCTTACGGTAAAGCTGAAGAAATGCTTCCTGTGTCAGGTCTTCGGCTTCAGCCACGTTTCCGAGCATGCGAAGACAAAGTGAATACACTCGGCGCTTATGGAGTGCATATAGCATTTCGAACGAGCGGGCATCTCCCGCCTGCGCTTTGGCAATGGCCTCAGCTTCACCCTCAATCGGGGGATTTCGTCGCATGTGCTGATGCGTGGGTTTCGGTTGGGCCTGGCCCGTGCTCATGCCAGCCTCCTGTGCGCGCCTAAGACTTCCATCGAGTATAGCTCCTGTGGCTCTAAAATCACGGCCACGCAAGTTGAGGGAATGCGATTCATGCAATGGAAAGGGGAATATGTAAAAGCAATTTTCCATAATCAGATGGCGCGAGCAACCGAAAGAGTTGCTTTTTCATGAGCCTACAAACCTCGCATAGAGGCTGCGCGCCACCGCCGTATCCGTTGTCCCCTGGATAATGGCGCGCCCATCTGAAAAGACCGTTATCGTGTGCTCCCCGCGCGTAAAACGAAGCAGAAGCTGGTTGAAGCGGACCTCGCCGTGCGGTTTCAGTCGAGCCTCCAGCGCTGCCAGGTCAATGGGCCGGTTACGCTCGTGAATCTGGACTGAGTTGCGCCCGCAAAGCGTAATGTGCGGGCGGCCTTCCCCGCGCAGATGGCGAAAATCCCGACCCTCGCACACCTCGCAGTCTGGGCGCGGCGTGGCGGCCGCAACCTCAGAGTATTCATTGCTCCAAAGGTCGCAGGAAAGCAGCGTGCGGCGCATCTTCGAGCCCGAGCCAATCAGAAACTTCAGCGCTTCAGTAACCGCAATGGAGGCGGCAAAGTTGACCGCTGTATTCAGGATGCCGGACGTGTCACAGGTTTCCACCGTCCCACCGGGCGGCTCAGGAAAAATGCAAGCGAGGCAGGCAGTCTCCTCGGGCAGAATGTTCATCGTGACAGCGTACGCACCGATCGCGGCCGAATAGATCCAGGGTCTGCGCTGCTCGACGGCATAGTCGTTGACGAGGTAACGGGTCTGGAAATTGTCCGTCGCATCGAGGATGATGTCGGCCCCGGCGAGCAACTGGTGGATGTTGCCAGGCGTCAGGTCGGCGACGTGAGCCGCTACGTTGATCTCGCTATTGAACAGCTTGATCTTGCGGAGGGCCGCTTCCGCTTTTGGCAAAGACTCGCGGGCGTCGGCCTCATCAAACAGCACCTGCCGCTGTAGATTGCTTTCCTCCACAAAATCTCGATCAACAATCGTAAGACTTCCCACTCCGGCGCGGGCCAGCAGACTGGCCGCAGCGGCCCCGGTGGCACCGCACCCCACCACGGCAACCTGGGCTGAGCCAAGCCGTTGCTGTCCTTCAGCCCCGATACCCGGGAAAAGAACCTGGCGCGAGTAGCGCTCACCTTGCGAGGAGACTCCCTGGACCGCTTTGGTAGGCGAGGCCATGAGTCTTTAGTATAAGAGTCGGGGCACAGACTCGTACCGCGCCGAAGAACAGGCAGCACCGAGCGCGGCGGGCATCTCAAATAAATTACGGGCGGCCCGCCGGTCTGGGTCTGCGCGAGCGGGAAGCGAGAGGGCGGATTGGGTTTTTTGCGAGCACCGGAGTTGCGAAGTTTCAGCCTCCAAATTCCGGGTGGAAAGCGGAATCCCATCGGCATTTGTATCGCCGCCTGCCTCCTCGGTCTGTTGGCTTTGCATCCCCAATCGCAAGCGCAGGTCGAAAATCCACTCTCGCCGCCGCCGGTTCCTATTGGGAAACAGCAAAAGGCGGCGCCGCAGCCGGTCGGAGCCGCGTCAAACGGCGTCGCACATCCCCTCACCGATCAACCGCCTGCGGGTGTCATTTCGCGTGCGGCTACAAAGAACATGCGCGTCTGGGAGGGCCTCCGCATCAAGGCCGTTGATTTCCAGGGCGTCGATCGATCGCGCCTGGAACCCCTGCCTGAACATTTGCCGGTGCAGCCGGGCATGGCTCTCAGCTCGGAGAGCGTTCGACAGAGTGTTCGACGCCTCTACGCTACGGGCCTTTACAGCACCATAACCGTGCAGGGAGAGCGGCAGGGGGATGAAGTGACGCTCCGCTTTCAGGGCTCACCGCAGATGTTTATCGGCCGCGTGACCGTCGAAGGATTGAAGAGCGATCAGCTTTCGACCCAGTTGCAGCGAGCGACACGCCTGACTGCCGGTACCCGCTACGACGAGGCGAAGATGACCCGGGCGGCGGATCTCCTCAACGGAGCGCTGCAGACCGAGGGTTATTATCAGGCCACATTTGCCACCACCATGACCCAGGACGTCACCAATGCTCTGGTGAATGTGGTCTACCACGTGACACTGGGCAAGCAGACCCGAATCGGCGCCGTCAAAGTCACTGGCGACCCAGGCATGACCGTGACCCAGTTCCGTAAAAAGGGAAAGCTCAAGGACAATGCGAAGGTGAATCGCGACACCGTGAGTCGCGCACTGAGCGATTTGCAGAAGAACTACGAGAAAAAGCAGCGGCTGGAAGCGACCGTAGCTTTGGATTCAAAGCAATACCAGCCTCCGAAGAATCTGCTTAACTATAGCTTTCAGGCCAGCCAGGGGCCGTTGGTTACAATTCGCGTCGATGGCGTCAAGTTAAGCAAGGGCAAAATCAGGGGGCTGATTCCGGCCTATGAGGAAGGCACCGTTGACGAAGACCTTTTAAACGAAGGCGACCGGCGGTTGCGCGACTATTACCAGCGACAGGGTTATTTTGATGTGAAGGCCACTCACACGCAAAGCAGCCAGGGCCAGGGCTCAGCCGGCAAAACTACGATCGTGTTCGACGTGCAATTAGGAACCCGTCGCAGAGTCACGTCGCTCAAACTCGCTGGCAATCGCTATTTCGGCACTTCCATCATCCTCCCGCGGCTCAGCGTAGAGAAGGCATCACTCTTCAATCCCCACGGACTGTATAGCCAGGCGCTGGCCGAGGCTGACACCGATACAATCGAGGCCCTTTACCAGAGCAACGGCTTCAATAATGTGGCCGTCACGTCGGTCGTCACCGTCATCCCCAAGGGTCCGCAAAGCAAGGTCGAGGGGCTTGCCGTTGAGTACAAGATCGTAGAGGGCAAGCAGGACCTGATCGGAAAATATGAGATCACCGGCACCGCGAAGGTACCGCTCACAGCTTTAACTCCGCTGCTCAGCACGCAGTCGGGGCAGCCCTATTCGTTAGCGGCTATCGCAGGCGACCGCGACTCGATCCTTACCTACTATTACAGTCAGGGCTTCAACAATGCGACGGCAGCTCTCACTCAGAGCCCTGAGCCTGGAAAAACAAATCGAATCGACGTAACGCTGCACGTTACCGAGGGCAATCAGGCGCTGGTAAATCGGGTGCTGATTTCTGGGCTTCACTATACGCGCCCCTCGACTGTCCAGCCGCACATCCAGTTGAAGCCGGGGCAGCCGCTGAACCAGTCAGCCTTGTCGGAGACGCAACACCAGCTCTACGACCTCACCCTCTTTAATGAAGTAAACACCGCGGTAGAGAACCCGCGCGGAGCTGAGTTGCGCAAGGATGTTCTGGTGCAAATCACTGAGGCGAAGCGTTGGGACCTTAGTTATGGAGTCGGTTTCCAGGCGCAAACCGGAAATCCCCAAACCAACTGCCCCAACCCCGTGAGCCTGATCCAGCTCGGAATTAACCCCTCGCAGTTTGAGGCGAATTGCGGAACCAACGGCAAAACAGGCGCGAGCGCGCTGGTGCTTTTTGATGTCTCCCGCATTAATCTTTGGGGGCGCGACCAGTCCATCACTCTGCGCTCAGAGTACGGCTCGCTCGAGCAATCGGCGACCACCATCTATTCCTTCCCGCATATCTTCAACAGAAAGACTCTAGACTTCTCGCTCAGCGGCGGCTACACCAACGCGCAGGACGTCACTACCTATGCGGCTTCGCGGCTGGAAGGGACGGTGCGCTTTACGGAAAAGCCCAATCTTCCCAATACCTTGATTTATCAATTCACCTACCGCCGCGTAAAGGTCGATCCAAACAGCGTGCAGGTTGCGCCAAATGACATTCCTCTTGTCTCCGAACCCGTGCGCGTAGGCGGCCCCGGCATCACCTGGGTCCGCGACACAAGACGTCCTACTCCGCTCGATGCAGTCGCGGGAACCTACACCAGCGCAGAAGAATTCGTGACCGACAACGTCTTCGAATCCGAAGCTAACTTCAACCGGCTCGATCTAACTAACTCAAGCTACTACCAGGTAGGGAAGCGCCATTATGTTCTGGCCCGCAATACTCGGTTTGGGTACGAGCGCTCCTTCGGCCAGGGAAAATACGAATACATCCCTCTGCCAGAAAGACTCTACGCTGGCGGTGCCCAGTCGCTGCGCGCCTACTCCATCAACTCCGCAGGCCCGCGCGATTCGCTCACTGGCTTTCCCATCGGCGGCGCTGGAGTCCTCGTGAACAGCGGCGAGATTCGCTTTCCAAACCCGAATCTGCCTTATCTGGGAACCGCGATGGGCTTCGTTCTTTTCCACGACATGGGCAACGTCTTCAATAACTCGTCAGACATATGGCCAAGCGTTCTTCGCATCGACCAGCCCCATAGCGATACTTGCCGGGATAAGCAATATCTGACTGTAGCCGCACAAGAAGCCGTGAGTCGCTCGTCAAGCACAAACACCACCGGAACCTGCGACTTCAATTACTTCACGCACGATGTAGGGCTAGGTATGCGCTATCACACGCCGATCGGCCCGGTTCGCCTCGACTTCAGCTATACCCTCAACCCGCCCGTCTACCCCGTCGTCATTACTTATGGGACTAATCCCGACGGTTCCGCGATACCGCCCCATCCTTCACACGCCTCGAACTTCAACTTCTTCTTCAGCATCGGGCAGGCATTCTAATGAGACGCTTCGTCGCATTCGCGCTCATCATTCCGGCACTGGCCGGAGTCAGCGCCATTGCGCAGACGTCCGCTCCCACCGCAAGCGGTGATTCGTTCATCGCTCTCGACCATGTGGTGGCCGTCATCAATGGCGACGTGCTGCTTCAAAGCGACGTGGATGAGGAAATGCACTTTGCGGCACTGGAACCACTCCGTCCCGCGGCCACCAAAGATACCCGGCTCGATGCCACGCGCCGCCTGATTGATCGCACGCTCATCGTTCAGCAGATGCGGGAGCAGCGCCAGTTCAACATCAATATTTCCGACGCCGCAGTGCAGAAGTCGCTTCAGGACCTGCGGCACAGACTTCCGCAATGCGCAAAGTACAACTGCGAAACCGATGCCGGATGGGATGCCTTTCTCGCTGCAAACGACCTTACTGACGAAGAGGTGAAGCAGCACTGGAAGCAGCGTATGGTGATCCTGCGCTTTATTGAAGTTCGCTTTGAATCTGGAATTCGGATCTCTCAGGAAAACATTAAGGATTACTACACCAAAACCGTCGTTCCGGCATTCGCAAAACAAAACGAGGCGCCGCCGCCGCTGAAGGATGTTTCTGAGCGCATTCAACAAGTGCTGCTTGAGCAGCAGGTGAATGGAATGCTGCAGGACTGGCTCACGAGCCTCCGCGAGCAGGGCAGCGTCCGCGTCGTGGACCCAGCCTATGCCGCGCTGGAGTCCCGCGCCGGCGACGAGGAGCAAAGCGAGTGAGCAGCCCAGCCAATCCGAATCCGCCGGCGCCGAAGCGGCTCGGAGTGCATCATTGGCTCCTGCGCGTGGTTATCGCTGCAATTGTGGTGCTATTGCTGCTTGCGCTCGGGGCAATCTGGTATGCAAATACGCCTCGCTTTGCGAGGTTCCTCCGTGGCAAGGTAATCTCCCAACTCCAGCAAGCGACTGGCGGGCGCGTCGAAATGGGTACGTTTCAATGGAGCCTGCTGCATCTCGAGTTTGTCGTAAACAACCTCACCATCCACGGAAGCGAAGCTCCAGGGCAATTGCCCTATGCACACGTCAACAGGCTATACGTCCGCGCCAGAATCATTTCTCTTTTCGAGCAAAAAATTGCGCTCGAATATTTTGAGGCTGACCACCCCGTCATTCACCTCATTGTTTATCCCGATGGCTCAACTAACCAGCCGCATCCCAAGGTCTCGTCAACCAGCAAGTCCACAATCGATACAATCTTCAATCTGCAGGTAAACCGCGCTGAAATTCGCGACGGCGTCGCCATCGTCAATCAACGGGCTACTCCCTTCAACGCAGACGCGAACAATCTCGGCTTAATCATTAGCTATGCCCGCGCAAAGTCGAAGCAGCCCGAGCACTATACCGGCAAGTTGCATCTCGAGGATCTGATTCTCCAGCGCGGCGATTCAGAGTCGGTCCACTCGACAGTGGATGCGCAAGCCACGCTGCAACACAATCGAGTAGACCTCGAATCCCTGAAACTGCAAACCGGCGATTCGCAACTCAACCTGAGTGGCACGCTCGCCAATTTCGCTGATCCCAACTGGAGTCTGCAAGCGAAGGGCGGCGTTGCGCTCTCAGCAGTTGAAGCTTTGAGCGGCATTCCCGGCATCAATCACGGTCAGGTCCGGCTCGATCTGCAAGGCAGCGGCAATAAGTCGAAATTCGAAGTAAATGGTTCGAGCAGTGTCAGAGGCGCGTCATATCACGCCGGATCAATCCATCTCACCGGCTTCAGCGCAGACACGCAACTGCATTTGACTCAGGACGAAGTGAAACTTACCGCACTTCGCGCACGCCTCGCCAAGGGTGGAGTCATCGATGGCGACGTGGAGATTGAGCATTGGATGAATGCTGCGCCGCCTCCCGCCGCCGTCCCAAACCTTCCGCCCACCACCCAGCGCGCAAAGCGCAAAGCCCAAATCCTTACCGCGAAGCCTTCGGCGGAGCGAGGCACAATTCACGCGCATCTCCATAATCTGGACCTCGCCGCAATCATGGAGATTGTCGCACCGCCGCATTTCACTGAACTGGGCTTTGATACACAGGCGAGCGGCGATGCCACCGTGGATTGGGCAGGCAGCGCATCGGCGTTCGGAATCACAGCGAACGTCACATTGATGCCGCCGCTCAAAACCACCCCTGGACGCGTCCCCATGTACGGCGAGGTCCAGGCGAAATACTCAGACGTGACCGGCCTCGTCGATATTCAGTCGCTCGACGTACACACGCCCGCTTCTGAGGTCAAGGTAACGGGTTCGCTCGGCGCCTATCCGATCACTCGCGGATCGAACCTTAAAGTAAATATCACTACCTCGAACCTTGCTGAATTCAACCCCGCGCTGACTACTCTCGGTGTTACGGCGAATGGCAAACGTGGCGTCAACGCTTTGCCCATTGCTCTTCACGGCAATGCAGACTTCAACGGAACCATCACGCAAAGCATCCTCAATCCGGATATAAAAGGCCACGTGGATGCTTCCAATTTCGACCTCAACATCAGCACAGCAAAACTCGGCGCCCGGCAAATGCATTGGGACTCCATTCACGCCGACGCCGAGGTTTCAAGCAAGCGCATAGCCATCGCGAATTCGGTGCTCACAAGAGGGCCCGCATCAGTGAATGTTTCGGGCGAGTTGGACGCCCATGGATCATCTCCGCAGGGTTGGAACTTCGATGAGCGCTCCGCGATTCGGATGAATGCAAGCGTGCAGAATGCGAGCGCGCAGGATTTGCTCCAACTGGCGGGCAGGAGCAACATTCCAGTTACGGGAACGCTGGATCTGATCGCCCATGCCAGCGGAACACTCGATAACCTTGCTGGAGGCGGCCACGTGGCATTGATCGCCGGTACCGCGTATGGCGAACAGTTCAAGAGCCTGAATACCGACTTCAAGCTACAAGGCCGTGAGATCGACGCCACAAATCTCGTCTTTCTCGAAGATGGCGGCAGAGTTACCGGCGACGGTGGATACAACCTGAAGACCGCAGCTTTCCACTTCGATGCTCGCGGCACCGGCTTTGAATTGGCGCACTTTCCGCGACTGCAGAGCGACAAATATAAGCTCGACGGCGCACTCGCATTTGAAATGCACGGCAGCGGCACCATCCATCAGCCGCAGGTGCAAGCCAACCTGCACCTGACGCGACTAACTATCAACGACACTCTCAAGGGATATGTTGATGCCGACGCGCATACCCAGGGAAAAACCCTGATCCTCAGCGGTCGTGCCAATCTTGCCAATACGCTCCTCCAGCTTCACGGCCAGGTTCAACTTGCGGGAAACTTTGAAACCAATGCGCAGCTTACGGTAGCGAATTTCGACGTCGGCCCATTTCTAGCGGCGTTCCATCCGACAAACGTCGCTGCGAAATCTTCCATAGGCGCTACTTTGAACATCCACGGCCCGCTGCGCCAGCCGCGAAAGCTGGGCGGCGACATCGCCATGCAGAGTTTGGCGCTCACTCTCGCCGGAATCAATCTCAAGAGTGATGGCTCAGTACACGCGACCCTTGCCGATGGAACGCTGCATCTTGATCCACTGCACATTTATGGAGAGGACACCAACCTCTTTGCGCAGGGCTCAGTCGGGGCCCTCACCGATACCCATGACATGAACCTGCAGGCGCGAGGCTCCGTAAATGTGAAGCTCGCGCAAAGCATGAGCAGCAATATCACCTCTTCCGGGCAGGTGAATTTCAATGTGAACGCTCAGGGAAATTTCGCCCATCCCAGGCTCACAGGAGATATCCAGTTTGCGGATGTGTCATTCGCGCTATTCACTTTCCCAAATGGTCTGAGCAAAATGAACGGCACCCTCAGCTTTGACCAGGACCGTCTCGACGTAAAGAATCTGACCGCTGTGAGTGGCGGCGGAAAATTGACAGTCGACGGCTTTGTAACCTATCAGCAGGGAATCTACGGCGACCTCACCGCGTCTGCCAGGGGTGTGCGGGTGCGCTATCCGCAGGGCGTCAGCACAATGGTCGACGCAAAGCTGCGGCTCCAGGGCACGCAGCAATCTTCACTCCTGAGCGGCAACGTAACCATCACTCGATTCGTCGTTGAAAATGGTCTCGCGCTCGCATCATTCCAGCCCGCCACCATGGGTCTGTCACTGCCGCCTAACCCAGATGCTCTTACCAACCGCATTCGGCTTGATGTTCACGTGGTGTCCGCGCCGCAACTCGACTTTCAGAACTCCTACGCCAAACTCGCCGGATATGTTGACCTTCGCGTGCGGGGAACAATCGCGCAACCTTCCGTCCTCGGACATATTTCCATCACCGAGGGCAACGCTACGTTTGCAGGAACCAAATATGAGCTCCAACACGGGGACATTTATTTCTCAAACCCGGTCCGAATCAATCCAACTCTTGACTTGAGCGCAACAGCTCGTGTCGAAGACTACGACATTACCGTCGGGCTCACGGGCACAGCGGCCAAGCCTGTGCCCACATTCCGCTCTGAGCCGCCGCTGTCCGAGCAGGATATTTTTTCGCTTCTCGCTCTCGGCCGCACCCAGGAAGAGCAGCAGATCTACTCCAACATGCAGTCGCAGGCCGGAGTAAATTCCACCGCCGACGCCCTCCTCGGCGGCGCCTTGAATGCAACTTTGAGCAGCAGGATTCAGAAACTGTTTGGCGGAGGAAGCGTAAAGATCGATCCCACGTTTGTAAGCGGAACAGGAAATGCGACGGCGCGAATCACCGTGCAGCAGCAGATTTCAAAATACGCAACGCTGACATACGCAACCAACGTCAACTCCACCGCGGAGCAGTTAATTCAGGCGCAGGTCAATCTGACTCGCGATTTTTCAGTGCTCGCCGTCCGCGACGAAGCCGGTGTCTTCAGCCTGGTCTTCAAGCTCCGCAGGCGCTATCGGTAATTACTTCAACGCCGCGGTCTCCCGCGCAGCAGGCAGGGACGACGCGACATAAGGTGTCAAACTGGCGGGATGCATATCCGGCTGAGCCAACCACACGGTGCGATCTTTGTAATAGCGAATGAGCTGGAGATTCTGTTCGGGTCCCATGTCGCGAGCCCAGATGATCTTTGACGCATCGATGTCAGGCGCGTTGTAGACCCACTCATCCAGCGGATTGTGGTCGTCGGAATACCGCACAATCACGAGCTGTTTTCCAGGCAAGTCTTCCAGATGAGACTCAACTCGCGCCCGCGCCATGCCGTAAGGCCCCGGACCATACCAGTTATCGAACCAGTTCGTCGGCGGAAACTCCGCAGGTACCAAATGAAGTGGTTTCGCGTATACCCGGACCCCCGCCAGCACCACACAGATCAGCATGCACAGTCTCACCATCGTCCTGCCTATCGGCCTTCCATCCGGCCTCCAAACCCACAGATGCCGCACCGCCTGAAGTCCAAGCCCATAAAACAGAATCGTGAACGGGGCGAGATAGTGAGGAATCAAAAATATCTCGATCACCATTCCCGCCATCATGATGTACATGCAAAGAACCAGGAATCGAACCCTGCGGTCCATCAGCACCCGTTTGGTCATGAACAACGGAGGCAGCAGCGCAAAGCCCGCAAAGAATATCGTGCCTCGAATTACTTTGATCAAACACTGAGGCAGGAATCCCCAAAGGTTATGGATCTGGTTGTAGTACTTGAGCTCATCAACTGTGTAGAACCTCCGCAACATCGGATGGCGATAGTTGGGCACCGGTCGTGGTGGCTGCCACACGTAATATGGAGCAACCGCATAGGTTGCGCGGTCAACTTTATACGGCGGCGTTAACGGGCTTCCAAAGGCGCGGTAATCGTAATAGCCCATCCACGCTCCGGCAGCGATCACAAGAAGCAGAGGCAGCGCCGCCCTGCGAGCCAGCATGCTCATCGACGGGCGGCCTTCTCCAAAAAATGCCCACCGGCCCAGCACGAACGCTATAGGCAGGCAAAGCAGCAGGCCTTCATACGGTCGGCTGGTCGCAAGCAGAATGATACCCAGCGCAAGCAGCAACCCGTACCGGAACTTCACCGTCCGCATCAGGCGCGGAAATGCCCCAATTACCAGCGCGCCACCCAGGCCGGCCACTGCGCCCGCCGTATGGTAGGTGTTGATCCAGGCGCTGAACAGTCCCAGGTGCAGAATCGCGATGATCCCTCCCAGCAGTGCCCATTGGGGCGGCAGCCACGCCTGAAGCGCCCAGCAAATGGCCGCGCACAGGCACGCCGTCACAACTAGAACGGCGTACCAGGGATGTCCGGTGAGTACTTTTCCAGCAGCAAGCAGCAATCCCTGCGCTGGAAAATACATGGACATATAGGTTGGCTTCATCGTGATGTGGATGCTCTCGAAATGTACCCACATCGCTGGCGTTGGATTCGTCAGCCGCCCCGCGGCAAACGTGTTGGCGGCCAGCAGAAAGCTGAAGTCGTCTGGACAAAATGGCAGCGGGACAGGACAGAATGGCAGGATCGCCAGGCGCAATAGGAAGGCAGATGCGCCGACAACTGCGACAGCCAGGCCGTTACGCCTCGCCAATCTTCCGAAAGCTGCTTCAATCCGGGAAAACCACGAAGAGCCTAATCGAGGAAGAAGAAACGCGATTGCGATTGCAATGGCGGTCAGGCCCCCTTCGATTGTCCTGAGGCCAGCAGCGTCTTGCGGAGAAGGAGGCAACGCCATGTCGAAGGCTAATCTGCTTTGGGGACTGGTTTAAGATCTCTCCGCTGCTTCAGAGTAATAGGTGAGCCGGCGCGTGACCTTTCTCCCTGTTGCATCATATCGTGGCAGCCTCACGATCCCTAGCTTTTGCGCCACAAATCCAGCGGTGGTCTTCAGTACTTCAATTCCATACTTCGCGCTGCGGCGGAAACTGATCGAGGACGCCTCGTCAAAATACTTGGTGGGACAGGAAATCTCCCCAATGCGAAATCCAAACATCACGCATTGCGCAAGCATCTGGTTATCAAAGACGAAATCATCGGAGTTCTCGAGCAACGGCAGCGTCTGCAGAACTTCTCTTGAAAAGGCGCGGAAACCAGTGTGGTATTCGGAGAGCTTGACGCCTAGAAAGAGATTCTGGAAGGCCGTCAAAAACCGGTTCGAAATGTACTTGTAAAGCGGCATGCCGCCCTTGAGGGCTCCTCCTCCGAGAATGCGGGAGCCGAGGACGACATCGTAGACCCCGCTGGAGATCATGCCGGCCATCGCGGAAACCAACGACGGCGTGTACTGGTAATCGGCGTGTACCATCACCACGATGTCAGCGCCCGCGTTCAATGCCTCGCGATAGCATGTCTGCTGATTGCGGCCATAGCCGTAATTCGAGTCGTGGATGAAGGTTTGAACGCCTAAGCTTTCTGAGAGCCGCGCCGTGTTATCGCTGCTGGAGTCGTCGACGAGAATCTTCAGGTCCACAATGCTCGGCAGTT
The DNA here is from genome assembly GCA_035945555.1 of Acidobacteriaceae bacterium. Classification (GTDB taxonomy): domain Bacteria; phylum Acidobacteriota; class Terriglobia; order Terriglobales; family Acidobacteriaceae; genus Silvibacterium. The sequence continues at coordinate 8,592 of DASZAG010000092.1, read as the reverse complement.
CGCGGACCGTTCTCTCCAGCGTCCTCTCGGCATTGTAAGCGGGCATCACTACCGCTATGCGTTTTCCGTCGATCATTGCAATTCCACTTCGCTCGAAATAAAGGCTTGCTCAAAAGCCACATCTACAGACAGGTGAATTTGTTCTTCTCCGTAAGAGAAGCAGCCTAGGTAATGTTCGTAGTGAGATAGACGTTGACTTGGAGGAATGTTCTGTTGACAGCGTCGGCAAGCGAACTCATCCCCGCAACCGCGCCGAAGGAAATCAGCGACAACATCAAAGCGTACTCAATCATGTCCTGGCCCTGTTCATCGGACAGGAGAGTCTTCAGCTTAATGCCGAACATTAAAAGTTGGTCGTTCATGGGTCTTGCTCCCCAATACTTGGATTTAGCCACGTCGGCTTTCGGGCCTGAACTTGCTCTTGCAACCCGTTATCGAACCTGCCACGCGGTGCCGGCCGCACTCGAAAAAACCAACTTGCGAACGGCTAGCTCCAGAAAGAGGCAAATGGGTGAGCACCGGGTGAATTGGTTAATACCGCCCGGCGCTCTCCCAGGTTAGGGTTGATGGTTTGTTTGCCGCATTGGCGTTTACGCCGCGAGGCAACAGACTAGGTGATGTTCGAGGTAAGAACGCTGCCGATCTTATCGAAGGCGCTGTTGATATCCGAAGCGAGAGTGGTCATTCCGGCAATTGCACCGAAAGCGATCAGCGCAACGACTAGAGCGTACTCGATCAGATCCTGGCCCTGCTCATCGGACAGGAGGGTCTTCAGCTTGATGGACAACATTAAGAGTTTATCGTTCATTGAAATCTTCCCCATACTTGAAGTTGGCCCAGCTGACTGCCGGGTTTTGCTATGTATATCGCAATCGAAGAGCCATTCTCGAAGCCCATGGCAAGTATAAGAAAATAAGCTACTTATTGATATTCAAATATCCGCTGTGTGAACGGGTGTTTACATCTGCGCGAGATCGGTGACGCAGACTATACACGCTTAGGTAATCACGCGGTTCATTACGGGACATTTTGAGTAGCTGACCTCAGTAACCAATGACTTTACTCTGAGGTTAGTTCACCGCCGCACCGACAGGGCAAAACTCAAGCTGGTCTCCAGGAACAGTCTGCGTGTGACGAGCGGTTCCGGCAGGGAGCTCGATGATCGAGCGGGCTGACAAACAGGCCGAGAGCCTCCAGGGCGGCACGCTGTTCCGTACTTTCTTCACCCTGTGATGGCGGTCGATATACACCAGGTCAATCGGAAACTTCATGAAGAACGTGTGGACGGACTCGCAAGGTGTAATCCATATGCCTGAACCGGCTGGAAGGCTCGTCCTGCCCAGAAGTCCCTTGCTGCGAGCAGCACTTGTCTCAGCGACCTCAGCGCTACCGGCGAGCTCGGTCTGCCGGGTCACATTCAGAATTTTCATGGCCTTCGTCTCGTTTTTGGATCGATTGATGGTCATCGAAATGCTCTCTGCTCCTTCGGATTTAGGCGCCTTCCAGCCTGGCGATTTGAACTGTATCAGATGCCGGGACTTCTTGCTCACCAAAGCGTCGAAAGCCATTAGTTGCATAGAGGAACCAAAGCAGCCATGCCGCCGACGTCCATATATACCAGGGTGAAATCAAGTTTCCTATGAATGCCACCACGCTCAGCGCGGCAGTGTTGATCGCAAGCAGAATCCACCCGGAGTACTTTCTTCGGTTGGAGAGAGCCATTACAAAGAAAATGGATGGAAGAAGCACAACCTCGTCAGTGAAGAAGCTATAAGGCGAGACGAAGATCGTCACCAGCATCAGAAGCATGCCGTGACTCCTCCAATCCCAAATTTGCTTCCGCCGCGAATAATACCAAAGCCCCCAGAAGACTCCCACCACAGATGGGACGAAGAGAAGCCAGAATGCGTTAGCATCAATAAGCACGCGGAACAACTCGGAAGGGGTGGGCAAGAAGTCTTGACTGTAATGGTAGCCAAAGATGATTGCCAAATAGTGCTGCCATACATGCAGATCGAAGCACAAGGAGATGGCGGTCGCGCAGCACAGAGCGGTCACACCGCCTGCGAGTATCCGGAATTTGCGCCGATAAAGACAGTCGACTAGCAAGACCGCCCAGAAGACCAGAAAAAGATGAGGCTTGAATGCCATCAGCAGTAGCGATGCTCCAGCTAAAAACGGGCGCGTGCCGTAAAAGTGCAGGAAAAGGGAAAAGCCAAGAAGGAGCAGCGGCGAACTCTGGCCGCTGAGCAAGCTTGCGAATACTGGTGCGAATATCAGAGCAAGCGGTCCGTTCTTTGCCTGCTTATTAAGCAAAAGAATGGAAGCCAGGACGCAGCCTATACTTACAACCTGCCAAAGAAAAAGCCCTGTATATTTGCCCACAAATCCGAGGGGCGCTACAAGAAAGAGCATCCAGGGCGGATTCGGCATAATGAGCGCCCGAGTAAAAGTCGCCCCTGCTGATTTCTCAAGCGCGAAGATTCTCTCAGTCGAGTACGGATTGACGTGTTGTGTTATGAGTCTGCCGGAACTCCAATATTCGATATAGTCCATGCGTCCCGGATGATGGATTAAAGTCAGCACGAGAACGCCCGCGAGAGCAATAAGGGTCGCCGCTAGAATACTCAGAGTTTTTTTCATTCTGGCCTTGCTTGCGCTCGTCCGCGCTCTGCGGTCATGTGAAATTAATCCTGTCGGAAGAGTCTATAACAAAGAAGCGGGACTTCCATTCCGGGAGTTTCGCTCCAGGGTTCGGACACCGTAAGCACCTTCCAGGCTGGCGATTTGAACCGTATCGGAAGCCGGGATTGCTTGCTCACCAACACGTCGGAAGCCACGAGTTGCGTAGAGGAACCACAGCAGCCACGCTGTCGGCGTCCAGATAAACCAGGGAGAGGTCAATTTTCCGCTGAATGCGACTACGCACAGCGCAGCAGTGTTAACGATTAGGAGTATCCAGCCGGAGTACTTACGCCTGTAGGGGTACACAATAGCGAACGCGATGGATGGAAGCAGCACAATCTCGTCGGAGAAGAAACCATAGGGTGAGACGAGGATGGTGACTAGCATCAGGAGCATGCCATGAGTCTTCCAATCCCACGATCCTTTCCAGCGGAAGTAATACCAAACGCCCCACACAATGCCAACCAACGACGGAACAAAAAGTAGCCAGAATATCCGCACGTCGATAGCCATGCGAAACAGCATCGATGCGGTTGGCAGGAAAGCGTGTTGGACCTGGTATCCGCGCACCGTCTCAAGATAATGCGACCAGATGTGTGGATCGAAGCATAGAGAAACCACAGTTGCCGCGGCAAGTGACGATGCTGCGCCCGCGAGAATTAGAAACCGTCGCCGATAAATGCAGTCGATCAGAAGCACTGCCAAAAACACCAGAAAAAGATGCGGCTTAATTGCCATCAGCAGCAAGCTGGCTCCCGCAACAAATGGGCGACTCCGATGGTAATGCAGAAACAGTACAAACCCGAGCAGGAGAAAAGGCGCGCTTTGGCCGCTGCAAAGGCACGCAACAACTGGCGCGAATACCAGCGCAAGCGGCCCATGTGAGGCATGCCTGTTGAGTAGCAAAATGGAAGCGATAACGCACCCGATGATGACCACTTGCCAGAGGAATAGCCCTCCATAAATGCCGCAAAATCCCAGCGGGGCGACCAGAAATAAGGCCCACGGGGGGTTGAGCATAATCAAGGGCCTTGAATATGGAGCCCCGGCCCCACTTTCAAGCGCAAAGATCTTCGAAGGCGAATAAGGGTTGGCGTGCTGGACGATCAGTTTGCCGGAACTCCAGTACTCGATGTAGTCCATCTTTCCCGGCGGCTGCATTACTGTTAACAGAAGAATTCCCGCGAACGCCACAAGCACCACAACTACTAAGCTAAGGACTCTCTTCCGGCGTGTTTTGGAATGGCCCGACTGCTCACTGCTCATGATGGAGATTCCGTTCTGGAAGTTTCTGCAACAAAGAAGCGGAACTTCCAGTCTGGGAGTTCCGCTTCAGGGTAGGAACAGCAACGATTACTGGATTTGGCTAAATTCCGCCGCCGCCGCCACCGGCGCTAAACGAGCCCGTGTCGCTCGTTAACGGCTTTTCCGGTTTATTGCTCTCAATCAACTGCTCAACCGGTACTGATTCCGGCTGCGGAGCAGCAGTTCCCGCAGTCGCGCTCGGATTCGACATCGGAATATGCGAATTGGGCGGCATGAACTTCACAGGGTAATTGAGCGCAGGAATCGGTTGTCCCACGGGAATCGGCGGCACAATCTCTGGCGTCACAATCACGATAAGTTCCGTATTGTTCTTGGTCCGTTGGATGGATTGGAAGAACTTTCCCAAAATCGGAACGTCCCCAATGAAAGGAATCTTCTCAAAGGTCTGGGTCTCGCTATTGTCGAGGAGTCCGCCAATGACGAAGCTCTGCCCGTTGGCTAGCTCCACTTCCGTTTTCACCCTGCGGATATTGATTCCCGGAACGTTGAATCCTGAGAGTTCAATCGAATGGGTGAAATCCAAAGAGCTGACTTCAGGCGCCAGTTGCAGCCGGATCGTGTCCCGCGGCGTGATAGTTGGAATAAAGCTCAAGCGGATACCGTATTGCTTGAATTGAATCGTAACCGCTCCAGAGCTTCCGGCTGCTATTCCTTGTACGATCGGATAAGGATATTCGCCGCCAGCCATGAAGCTCGCTTCCTTCCCGTCTTGAGCCAAAAGATTTGGCTCCGCGAGTTCCTCTACCACACCCTTTGTCTCGAGTGCCTGAATCGTCGCGCCAAGATTGATATCAGGACGGAAGATTTGAAGGTTTAGTCCGTTGCCGATACTCGCGAGAGGTGTCCCCGTATCGGTGACAGCGACCGGAGAAAACTGCCCCGTGCTGACCTGCCCAATCGAATTTGCCGCACCCAGGCTGAAAATATTCAGGCCGAGACTCTTTGCCAGATTGCGGTCGACGCTGCAGAAATGCACTTTAAGCAGAATCTGCGGTGGCGATTGCGGAACATTGACGTAAAGCAGATTGACGACCTTGTTGCCCCCCGTGGAAGCGAGCTGAACAGCGCGATCCGAACCGTTCAGATCTGATACCGTTCCGCGAAGCACAACCAGGCCGTTGTCGTAGGACACCTCGACATTCTGGCCGGGAAGCGCCATCCGAAGTTGGCGGCGGAGATCCGTCAGATTGCCCTCGGCGTTAAACATGCTCTGGTGCACCGTGACGTTGAAGAACTGGCGCACCCCGCCGTCTTCCCAGACGATGAGGCTGGTCGCACCCGGCGCTTTGCCGTCCACCAGAATCTCCGTCGGGCTGACCACGCTGGCTTCTGCAACGTCCCCGAGACCAACCGCCACGCGCGTTACTCTCTGCGTGAAGTCGATCACCGCTGTCTTCCCCACGGCGATCGATAGTTCGCGTGAAGAATCATGTCGAGTCGTGTCTGCAGGCGGTGGCGGCGCAGTCTGCGCCCAAAGCGTCGATCCAGCCACCAGTCCAATTGATAATGCGCACAACGAAACTACAGGAATCGTACCTCTTACTCTCACTGTTTTTCCTCGCCTGCGGGAAATTTAGATTCGCTCGTCTTATTGCCGTTGATCACCTGCACCGTGTATTGTTCCGGACGGTGCCGAGCAGCCTTGTAAAAGGTCCGGACTACATGCGGCGCCGCATTAGAGTCAGAAAACAACTCCGCCATCGATGTCTCCTGCGGTTTCGCCAACACTGTATCAAGCGGATTCCGAAGAACCAGCTGGATGTGAGTCTCATTCCCGGCCAGGCTCAGAAGCTCTGCCTGCTGCGGATTCACCAGCAGGTTCACCACCTGCACCTGACGCGGTTTTCCTTCAGCGTCCTTCTGGATATCCGTGCCCGCCGACAGAACCTCAATGTTCTGTAGGAGCGTCTTGGTAAGGGTTCCCGTGTTGTTGTTGGTGGTGCCCGGAGGGTTCCCCGAGATAAGCACGTCAACCCGCTCGCCGGGTGTGACGAATCCCGCTACGCCGACCACTTCGTCAACTTTGACGGCCGCTGCACGCAAGCCCGTAGGAATCGTTGCGGCCAGGCCGCCACCCGAGCCCGGAGCTGCCAGCCGGCTGTTCAGAATGGGCTCTCCGGCATAGATGTTCGCCGTCACGCCGCGTCCAATTGCATCCTCAGGCTTCAGGATCGAGCCCTGCGGTACCTGGCCCACGATCTTGATGGTGGTCAGGTCCTTAGCTTGCAGGATGCTTCCCAGCTTGATGTCTTGGGCGGCCGCCACCACATCGCTGGACTTCGCCATTGGCGCTCCAGACACGCTGTGTCTGACAATCCGGAATACAACGAAGCTGCACAAGGCGGCGACGACGAACGCTGCTGCAAGAATGGTAAATACTCTTCGATTCATTCAACAATCCCAGGAGGCGGCTGAACTGCCAGCTACCTCGTAATGGAGTTAGGTCCAATTGCTTGGGTTGAGACGAAATATAGGCTCATTTTGAACTGAATGGGAAGAAAATGTGGAGATTATTTTAGACCGCTGTAAACTCGGGTACACCAACAGTAATCAAGCATTGGCCACGAGGGTACATACAAAAATGATTCCCTCCAACAGACTTGTTGATTTCCTGCGCGGCTGAAGTATGATGTATCCGTCAACCCAGCAAATCCCACTTTATCGTGCGCTCATCCTCTCCCATATCGCTGTTTTCGCCACCCCCTCGGCGAGAGGGTGGCCCTTCAGGATTCATCGTTTCTGCTGCAGCACACGGTGCAATCTTTGCTGTGCTCCTCATCAGTGTCCATCACGCTCACATAGTTGAAGAGCGGCCTCTCGATCTCAATGCCATCCACCTGCTCAATGTCCAGCAGGAGCAAGCTGCCCTGCACTATACCCCGCCACACGCCGCAACCCATCACGCTCGTTCGGCCGCAAACCATGCCGCATTCCGTGGAGGCAGACGTGGCTCCTCCGCTAAAATCCAACTGGCTAGTATCCCGCCCGTTATTAAGCCGCAGGTCAACGCCCATCAGACTCTCATCCAGCCCGACATTCCGCCGACCAGGCAGGTCCTGCCAGTAATTCCGGTTCCGCAGGCGGTGGTATGGACGGCTGGAGAAGTAATCCAAAAGAAAATCGTTCCACCCGCGCCAAAACCGCTGGGCGCCATTCCGTTCAAACCCACGCTTGTCGTTCCCAACCACGAGCTCACGCCTTCTGAGGTCGCACTCACTTCGACCCCGTTCGAAACGAAGGCGCCGCTGCCCGCTCCCGGAACCACAATGCCCGTGAAGGTCAATGGCCCGCAGCCCGCCAAGCAGGCTCCGCAGACAGCCTCTGTTGATAAAGGACCCGCCACCGCCGCCCGGGTCATTTCTCTTTCCGAGCTCAAGCTGGAGTCCGGCACCACTGCACTTCCAACCATCAACGAGGTCACCCCGGGCAATGCCGCCGGAATCCTCGCTCCCGGCGAAGCGGATACCGTCGCCTCAATAACAGGAGCTGATGGTCCCGGTACTGCCGACGCAGACAACGGCGAAGGAGAAGGACACTCCGCGGGTAACGGCGGAGACAACGGGCAGGGTGTTACCGTTGAGGACGGCTCCGGATCCGAAACTGCCGATAACGGCAGCGGCGGCGCTGGTGGATCAGGAGCCTCCGTCTTTGACGGCTCGGGCAGCAACTCCGATCAAGGCTCAGAGAATGATCCGCCCGAGCACCTCACTCAGCCCAGAGGCGGCCAGTACGGCATGGTTGTCGTCGGCGCTTCGCCTCAGGAGAATTACCCTCAGACCGCAGGCCTGTGGACCGGTCGCCTGGTCTACACCGTCTATCTCCAAACCGATACGCCACAGAATTGGATCCTGCAGTACTCGTTGCCGCGCGCCGCTCCGGACCCGCCCTCCGGCGGCTCGCAACTCGCGGCTCCCTGGCCGTATGACATGATGCGTCCCGCCCTCGGCAGATACGACATCGTGCTCGTCCACGGCTTCGTTACTCCACAAGGACACTTCGACCAACTGGCCGTCGCATACCCGCCGCACTTCCCGAAATCCTCGGTATTGCTGCGCAATCTCAGCAAATGGGATTTCCGTCCAGCCATGCTCAACGGACTCGCCACAAAAGTCGAAGTCCTGCTAATCATCCCCGGCACCGCGGAATAGCAAAAAGCCCTGTCAAGCCCCGCAGCCCCTAACCCACACAAACCACATCACTAAGCAATGTCCGGTGAGTTTTCCCAACTTGCTATTCTGAAATAGAGAGGTAGATTCACCACAAAGGCGCAGCTTTTGGCTGCGCCTTTCGCTTTTGCCGGGTGCCCCAGTCAAGCGCAGCTTGTGTGGGAAACTACCGGCTATTGGCTGTTGGGCTGCTGACTAAGTCCTTTGTTTACTATGACGAATCATTTTTTGAGGAATGTTTTTCCGAACTTCGGGCAGGCTGTCCCTCAACCGTTGTCATCCTGAGCGAGCAACGCGAGTCGAAGAGCCTGCCCTGAGCTTGTCGAAGGGATCTGCGTTTCGCGATGCCCGTTCCACCGCAATCGTCGGGTGCCCCATTCAAGCGCAGCTTGAGTGGGGAAGCAAGCTATTGGCT
>DASZAG010000091.1:0-48658 GCA_035945555.1 Acidobacteriaceae bacterium | reverse complement strand
GTTGTCCCTTGGGATATGTCTTCCGTCGCAATACTGCGCTTTGCCGACGAATTCTGGCCTGAAACTTCTAGCAAATTTGAAACAACGGGGGCGCTCATCGATTCCAGCACTCGCAGATTATGCAGCGATAGCTGCCTGCGTCAGTTGAACTGCGGATGTTAAAACAGAAGGTCTAAGTCCCACTAAGTCGGCACTTAGTAACCTCTGCGACGCCTTATTTTTATCTTGTACTTAGACGTTATCGGCAAGTAAGCAAAGTTACAAGCGTAATTTTGATTAAAAATCGCACATGAATTGACCGATACGGTACCAAAGAGAGCACGATCGTGGACGCGCGCCGCCTTTCGGCCTCATGAAAAGAGCAGGCATGTCGAGGTTTGCTCGCGGCAATACTTGGCCAATCAGGTTGCGCGTCGGGGTTTATCGCGATCTTAAAGGCAAAAAAACGGCCCCTCGAGTGAGGGGCCAATCTGCCTTGGTTCTCTCGTTGTGTGAGAGCTTGGTTGCGGACCTTATCTAGTTATGGTTGTGGGACCGCTGGTTGCGACGCAGCACCCTGAGGGGAGGGCTGCGCGGAAGACTGCTGCGTCGCACCAATCGGCGAACTGCCATCGGCTGAGGGCGAGTTCAAGGCCGCTAAACTGTTTTCCATAAGGGTCACGTGAACGACTGTGCCACGCGTGACCGGTTCAATGTCAGAAGGAGTGGCGCTGCCCAACGCAACCTTGTGGATGCGATAGATCGGCACCTGATGCTCGGCCAGATAGCGGGCGACCGCATCGGCCATTTGCTGTGAGCTGCGGATACCGGCTTGTCCGCGAGCGTGTGAATAGCCGGCTACTTCGATGATGTATCCCTTCTGGTTCTGAAGTTGAGAAGCCATCTGGTTCAGGGCATCTTCAGCCTTCGAATTCAGGCGAGTCTGGCCTGGACGGAAGCGGATTTCCGTATCGTTAACCTTGTGGTACTGATCGAGGGTGCCGACCGTCGTGTTGAGCTTGTCCGTGGTCTGGCTCGCCTGCTGGGCCAGTTCGTTGGCCTGCTGTGCGGTGTTGTTCGCCGCTGTGGCGGTCTCGCTGGCCTGTCCGGCAGTAGCTTCCGCCTGGTGGATTCCCGCCTGGGCGCGACTATCGACGTCCTTGATATCCGAAGCGTTCTTGGCCTGGAGTTGATCGAGCTCGTTCAGGCGGTCCTTAATGGGATCGATTTGCCGATGCACCCACTTCTTGCGAGCGAAGGGGTTCACCTTTCCCCAGAAGCCCTCATTAGTTTTCGTGGGTAGCGGGTTACCGGTCGCGTAGGTGCCGTTATCGGTCGTGGTGGCGCTGTTGGTGGTTCCAGTCTGCACCTGAGGCGCGGTTTGTGGGGGAGGCGCGGCTTGCTGCGCAAACGCGGGGGCTCCCAAAGCGGCCGCTACGATGAGCGCTGGAATTGCCGCGGGAGTATGGAATGACTTCATTTTGCTCTTTAGTCCTGTCATGGTCTTCCTGCCATCCTTCGATATGTCTTGAAGAGCACACTCCGGAAGGCTGCGCAGCGTCCCGTATGCCCGGAGATAGAGCAGGTAGCATGCCAAAGCGCTGAGCAGTCCAACGAATTTGTACTTCATTCAAACTAAGAGACTTAGCGGAGCCGACGGGTTGCCGGGCACTACGCGGCGATCATGTAAAAATTTCCAACAAGGTTATTTCGTCAAACAGCACGAGAAAAAAGTACCAGCCCGGTAAGATCTGGCTGCCAAGGAGGGCCGGATCGTCGGGCGTTCCAGCATTATTTTCCTGCCCCGATTTTGAGCGACGGCAATCCCGCAAGCGATAGATTCTACAGATATTGCGTAATAGAAATATCCGTAGGCGATTGATTTCAAAGGGCGCAATCGCAAGCGATTGATTCCATGTGTTTGCGGTCCGGGGGCGCCTAAGCATTTGAATTCATGAAAAATAGCTGTAACCGACTGATTGCATGCCCTCCAAAAGCAAAAGGGACCGCAAAAAAGCGGCCCCTTCTTATCCCTCTATTTCTATTATATCCAGTTCTGAAAACTCAGCCGCATCCGCTCAGGGCCGGCGAGGATGAGCCAGGACTTCGGCCAGATGGAGGGCGCGGCGCGGGGAGTTCTGGGAAATTTGTTCGCGGCAACTGAATCCGTCGGCCACCAGGAGAGTTTCAGGCGCGGCGCCACGAACCGCGGGCATGAGAACCCGCTCGGCGAGGGTCTGGGAGACCTCGAACTTCTCGCGCTCGAAGCCGAACGGTCCCGCCATACCACAGCAGCCTGAGTCGAGAACCGTAACATCAGCCTGAGTTTGCCGGAGGAGTGAAACCTCGGCGTCCATTTTGAGGATGGACTTATGGTGGCAGTGGCCGTGGACGATGATTCTCTGTCCGGTGAGGGTGGGCGGCTGATATCCAGGGGCCCGCTCGGCCAGGAAATCGGCGAGAAGCCAGACGTGGTCGCGAAGTTCGGCGGCACGGATGTCGTTGGGGAAAAAGTTCCGCAGCTCGTCGCGGAAGACGCTGGCACAGGAGGGCTCGAGAAAGATGATGGGCTGTCCAGCGTCGATATGGGGAGCGAGCGTTTCCATAACGCGCGCGAGGTAACGCCGCGCGGCGTCGAGGAAGCCGAAGTCGTACAGCGGGCGGCCGCAACAAAGGTGTTGGGTCGGCACCTCCGGTTGGAATCCGGCGTTCTCGAGGACATGCTGAGCGGCGATGAGCGTTTGCGGATGGTAATAGTTGTTCCACGTATCGGGCCAGAGGATGACAGCAGCGTCTCCTGAACTGATACGGGCTTTGGACGATTTTCGGTGAGCGCTCTGGAAGCTGCGCGGCGCAAATTGCGGAAGCCTGCGTTGGGGTGCGACTCCAAGGATCGACTTGACGGCGTTGCTTACGACGGGGAGTTGCAGAGGCAGATTGGCAAGGCGCGGCGTAATGCCCGGTATAACTGACGCAAGCGCAGCCCATCTGTCCATGAAGCCGAAGGCGTAATCGCGCAGGGGATGGCGATGATGCTCGAAGTAATGAGCTAGAAACTCGGCCTTATAAGTGGCGATATCTACATTGACGGGGCACTCACCCTTGCATGCCTTGCAGGAAAGGCAGAGGTCGAGCGCCTCCTTGACAGGCTCGCTTTGCCATTCACGGTGGAGGGTTTTGCCTTCCAGCATTTCCCAGAGGAGATGCGCACGCCCTCGCGTGGAGTGCTTTTCTTCTGACGTGGCCATGAAGCTGGGGCACATGGTTCCTGCATCGTGCTTGCGGCAGGCCCCAACGCCAACGCAGCGAAGAGTGGCTTCGGCAAGAGAGCCTTTGTCATCGGGAAACTGAAAATAGGTGTTCTGCCGCGACGACTTGTATCCGGCTCCAAGGCGCAAATTGTCGACGGGGCTATAGATCTCTGCCGGGCCGGAGAGCTTGCCGGGATTCATGCGGTTGAGCGGATCCCACACAGCCTTGAATTCGCGGAACGCCTGGATGAGATCGGGACCAAACATTTTGGGCAACAGCGTGGACCGGGACTGACCGTCTCCGTGCTCGCCGGAAAACGAGCCGCCGTGGGCCACGACGATATCGGCGGCACGATCGATGAATTCCTGATATTTGGCGATGCCTTCGGCGGACTCAAGATCAAAATTGATGCGGAGATGGACGCAGCCCTGACCGAAGTGTCCGTACATGGGGCTGCGATAGCCGTAACCATGCATAAGCGTGAAGAGCTGGCGCAGATAAGAGCCGAGTTTCTCGGGTGGAACCGCTGAGTCCTCCCAACCTTCCCATCCGTGCGGCTCGCCGGGGACAAAGACGGTAGCTCCGAGGGCGGATTCCCTAACACGCCAGATGCGCTTTGCGTCGTCAGGCGCGTACTGCCTGAGATGGGGGATTGCGGGGTACGACTGAGCTGCGCGACAAAATTGGTCGGCCTGATGTTCGGCCTCTTCGGGCGACCAGGCGCCAAACTCAACGAGGAGATAGCCACGGCCTTCGGGCAACAGGTCGAGATCTTCTTCCGCGAGATGCTTGCGCTGCATGAAGCCGGTGAGCATTGCGTCGAACCCTTCAAGGCCGATGGGCTTGTGCTCAAGCACTGCGGGAACGTAATCCGCGGCGATGAAAGGATTTTCGAAACCAGCAACGACGAGCCGACGATGCGGCGGGCTTGGCTTGAGATCCAGCTCAGCGGAGAGCACCGTGACACAGGTGCCTTCGCTGCCGACGAGAGCGCGCGCGACATGGAATCCGTTTTCCGGAAGCAAGAAGTCGAGGTTATATCCGGAGACGCGGCGAGGAATTTTAGGGAAGCGCTCTCGAATGAGCGGCGCGTACTTGTCGCGGATGACGGCGAGTGCGCGGTAAATTTCAGAGCGGCGGCCTCCGGCGGAAATGATGCGAGCGATCTCTTCAGCGCTGGTGGCTCCAACGGTGAGGCGGGTTCCATCGTAGAGAAGGATGTCCAGCGCGCGGATATTGTCGTCGGTCTTGCCGCCCATGAGGGCGTGGGTTCCGCAGGAATTGTTGCCGATCATGCCGCCGATAGTGCAGCGCGAGTGCGTGGCGGGGTCGGGCGCGAAGGTGAGATGGTGCAGCTCTGCAGCTTCGCGAACCCGGTCGAGGACGATCCCCGGTTCGACCCTTGCGATTTTGCCCTGTGGATCGAGCGAGTGGATAGAGCGCATGTACTTCGAATAATCGAAAACGACAGCGACGTTGCAGCACTGTCCGGCGAGGGAGGTTCCACCGCCTCGCGAGAGAATCGGCGCGCCGAGTTCACGGCAAACGGCAATGGCGGCGATGACGTCATCGGCGTCACGCGGGATCACCACGCCGATGGGGACCTGGCGATAGTTGGAAGCATCGGTAGAGTAGAGCGCGCGGGAACCGAGATCGAAGCGAGCTTCTCCGCGAACAGCGGCGGCGAGCCGGGCTTCAAGCTCGCGAGCGCGGTCGAAGCTCTCGTGGGATTGGGGCGGCTTGTTGAGAATCGCGAATGGCGAACCCATGCGTTCCAGTGTAGCGAACTGGAACCTAGGGATTTGGAACTCGCTGAAGCTGCATAGAGCGAAGCGAGGTGTCCAGCGCGGATTGCCACGACGGGAGCTCGACTCCGAAGGTGGCCTTTAGCTTTTCATTCGACAGGACGGAGTTAGCGGGGCGCGTGGCGGGCGTGGGGTACTCACTGGAGGGGATTCCGGTGACCGTGGCCCAGGACTTTTCAACGGTAGCGTTGGAGAAAATGGCTTTCGCGAAGCCGCACCATGTTGTTTGGCTGGTGCAGGTCATGTGGTAGACGCCGGATACTTCTTCTGCCGGGCGCTCGCGGATGCTGTTTAGGACGCGACGAATACCTTCGGCGATGGCGAGTGCGGACGTTGGCGCGCCATGCTGGTCGTCGACGATGTTGAGGTGTTCACGCTCCTGCCCGAGACGCAGCATGGTGAGCAGGAAGTTCTTTCCATGCGGACTGAAGACCCAGCTGGTGCGAAAGATGAGATACGATCCACCGACTTGTTGGATGTTGCGCTCGCCCGCAAGCTTGGTGGCTCCGTACACGTTGAGCGGGTGGGTGAGGTCGCCTTCGATATAGGGAGCGGCTTTGCTTCCGTCGAAGACATAATCGGTGGAGTAGTGGACGAGGAGCGCGCCGTTTTTTTTCGCTTCTTCAGCCAGTATGCCGGGGGCTTCTCCATTGATGCGCATGGCTAAATCAGGTTCAGACTCAGCACGATCGACAGCCGTGTAGGCGGCGGCATTGAGGATCACTTCCGGTCGCACCGCGCGGACGGCGAAGCGAATGCTGTTGGGCTGGCTAAGGTCGCACTCGGCGCGAGAGTGCGCGATGACGCGGCCCGCATCGCGAAAAATGGACTGCAACTCGAGGCCGAGCTGACCCTGCGCACCGAGGATGAGGATGGTCTTCATGCGAAGAGTTCAGCCTGTTGGAACGGACTTCCCTGCTCGTCCTTCGCGGAGACAATGGCATCGGCCTCGCTGACGGGCCACGGAATGGCGAGCGTGGGGTCGTTCCAGAGAATGGTGCGCTCGCCAGTGGGCGAGTAGTAATCCGTGACCTTGTATGCGAATCCGGCTTTGTCACTGAGCACGGCGAAGCCGTGACCGAAGCCGGCGGGAATCCAGAGCATGAGGCCGTTGTCTTCCGAGAGCTCGACACCGATGTGCTTTCCAAAGGTGGGCGAGCTGCGGCGGAGATCGACGGCGACGTCGTATGCGGCTCCGTAGGTAACGCGTACAAGTTTTCCCTGCGGCTGCGTGATCTGATAATGGATGCCGCGGATGACGTTCTTGAGCGAGACGGATGTGTTGTCCTGCTTCCACGTGGTGGGCAGACCTGCTTCGCTTAGAAGGCGTTCGTTGTAGGTCTCCCAGAACGAGCCACGGGAGTCAGCGAATTTCTTCGGCGCGATGAGGAATACCCCGGGCAGAGCGGTTTGCTGGATGTTCATAGCGCGAGACCGTCGTCGAGGAGCGAGAGAAGATACTGACCATATCCGCTCTTGCGGACCGGATGGGCAAGCGCTTCAAGCTCGGCAGCGGTGATGTATCCGTAACGAAAGGCGACCTCTTCGGGGCACGCGATTTTTACGCCCTGGCGGCGCTCGATGGTCTGGATGAAGATGCCGGCGTCAAAAAGCGAGTCGTGCGTGCCGGTATCGAGCCATGCCATGCCGCGGCCAAGGCGCTCGACGTCGAGAAGCCCTTTGTTGAGGTAGTGACGATTGAGGTCAGTAATTTCAAGCTCGCCGCGCGCCGATGGCTTGAGCGAAGCAGCTACCGAGGTGACATTGTTGTCGTAGAAGTAGAGCCCGGTAACTGCAAATTTTGACCGGGGCTGCGCGGGCTTTTCTTCAAGGCTAATGGCGCGGCCGTCGGAGTCGAACTCCACTACGCCGTAACGCTCGGGATCCTGCACATGATAGGCAAAGACAGTTGCGCCTTTGTCCTTCCCTGCAGCGCGCTTCAATTGAGGCGTGAGGGTCTGCCCGTAGAAGATGTTGTCTCCCAGAATGAGCGCGCATGGTCCCTGGCCGATGAATTCTCTTCCGATGAGAAAAGCCTGGGCGAGGCCGTCTGGACTGGGCTGCACGGCGTAGCTGAGATTGACGCCCCAGCGGTGGCCGTCGCCGAGCAACTCGGCGAATCGGGAGGTGTCCTGAGGTGTGGAGATGATGAGGATGTCGCGGATGCCGGCCAGCATGAGCGTGCTGAGCGGGTAGTAGATCATGGGCTTGTCGTAAACCGGCAGCAGTTGCTTGGAGACGACATGCGTGACGGGATAAAGGCGTGTGCCTGATCCACCGGCAAGAATAATTCCCTTCATTGCGCGAGCCTTTCCGCGTAATTCTGCTCGATCCACTGATGGTACGCGCCAGAGCGAACTTCATCGACCCATTCGAGATTCGCAAGATACCACTCGATGGTTCGGCGGATGCCGGCCTCAAACTGGAGCGTGGGCTGCCAATTCAGCTCGTGCGCGATTTTTCCTGCGTTGATGGCGTAGCGGCGGTCGTGCCCGGGGCGATCCTGAACATAGGTAATGAGCTTGCGCCGGGATCCGATTGCGGCGTTGGGGCGTAGTTCGTCGAGAATGTCGCAGATAGCGTTGACGACATCAATGTTGGCGCGCTCGCTGTTGCCTCCAATGTTGTAGGTCTCGCCGAGGCGGCCTTGCTCGAGCACTCGACGAACGGCTGCGCAATGGTCTTCAACATAGAGCCAGTCTCGAATGTTGCGGCCGTCCCCATAGACGGGAAGCGGCTTGCCTTCGAGCGCGTTGAGGATTACCAGCGGTATGAGCTTTTCTGGAAACTGAAACGGCCCGTAATTATTAGAGCAGTTGGTGGTGAGGACAGGAAATCCGTAGGTGTGATGCCATGCGCGGACGAGCAAATCGGAGGACGCTTTCGACGCGGCGTAGGGACTGTTTGGCGCGTAGGGCATGGTTTCCTCAAATGCCGGGTCGTTGGGCGATAGCGATCCGTAGACCTCATCGGTAGAAACATGGAGAAAACGGAAGGCCGCTTGCTCCGCGTTCGGGAGCGCGGTCCAATAAGCCTTAGCCTGCTGAAGCAGCGAGAAAGTGCCGAAAATATTCGTCTGCAAAAAAGCGGCGGGGCCGGAAATTGAGCGGTCCACGTGGCTTTCCGCGGCGAAATGGACGATGGCGCGCGGCTGATGTTTATCGAGAACCGAGGCTATCAGGGTCTGGTCGCAGATGTCTCCATGGACAAAGCTATAGCGTGGGTGAGTTTCGACGCTTTGCAAATTGCGCCGATTTCCGGCATAAGTGAGCAGGTCGAGATTCACGACTCGCGCGTCAGCGTTGGCGAGCCATTGCAGGACGAAGTTGGAGCCGATGAATCCCGCCCCGCCAGTAACAAGAATGGTGTTATTCATAGAAAAATTTGTTCTACCACATTGATTGCCAGTTAACGAAGAACATTGATGGCCGCGGCACCCAGACCAAGCTGCGAGACGACTTGAGACCAGTCAAGGAACCCGCGCAGGAAGGTGGGGCCATAAGTTTTCTCTGGAACAACGATGGTGTCTCCCGGATTCACACGAACGGAATAGAAAGTATTACCCCAAATTCCGTTCGCGGCGGCGCGGCTTAGAACAGAACCGTCGGCCCGGATGACAAACGCGTGCTTCTTGTCCGCAGAGCGATTTGGACCACCGGCAAGGTGCAGATAATCGCCGACTCGGCGGTCGGGCAAATAGAGAAATGAGTTTTCATCATAGACCGAACCGACAACATTGATGCTGGCGGGCCTGGAGGGAACGACAAAACGGTCTCCGTCTTCAAGCTGAATGGACGGCAGGGCTTCAATTCCAGAGCTGCTGGGTTTTTCTTCCAGAACAATGCGTCCGGTGGCGCGAATCTGCTGGAGGCGTGAGATGAGTTCATGCTCGGCCGCCTGGGCCGCACCCGCGGTTGCGAGGTCCTGCGCCGTCGCCACAGAAGAGGTTGATTGCGCAATATTGCCGCGAGAGATCTCCATTTCGAGCTTCTGCACGTACTCGTCAATGCGCGCCTGCTGGATCACACGAGTCGACTCACGAGTGAAATCCGAGCCGTAGAGATAGGCGTTTGGCGTGAATCCTCCGGCGCGGACAATAAGCTCGGGCAGTGTTTCACCGGGCTTCACGCTGTAGGTACCGGCGTGCACGAACTCGCCTTCAAGTGTGACGAATTTGGTCTGCTGGGCAATGGGGACGTGGATATCAGCCTGAGAAAAGACGGTGACAATGTCTCCGGGCTGCAGCTCAAAGTTCTGACTTGGATCGTGATCCATAACCAGCTTGCCGAGATCAAATGGAATGAGCGATGTCGTAAGGGTTTTCCTGTCCATGCGCTCAACAACAGCGTAGTTCCAGTCGATCTCAGGAGCGGGCAGAGCAACCCGCGTGCGTTCTGTAATTCCGGCTGTGTTTTCAGTCAGGACTTCAGACTGGCGCGCCGCGAGTGAGCGGTTGCCGGGCTGGCTTGCGGCTTGCGGGTAACGGCCATTTTCAGATTCCATTCCAACCGCAGGGAGTTCGCCAAATTGATTATTGTTGTCCCCGCTCTGGTATTGATTCTTTGACTGGCCTGTGACTTCCTGATTGCAGCGATACGAATTTGAGTTGGATTCGGAGTTATAGTCGCGGCACTGCTCGGGAGTGAGTGGGAAGTTCTTCGCTCGCGCACGAAGGTCTACAGGATTCGAGGGCTGGCTCTGGGCGGCCAACATCGGCACCGGTTCAAACTCCGGAGCGGGCAGCCCCAACTGCGCGCGACGCCACCAGTAATCGCGAGAGAGCAGCGAGTCGCGGTCGGGAATCACATCCGAAATGCGCATGCCTTTGTGCCAGGCGAAGCGCCCCGGATTGGCGACGTAGCCCCGCAGCGTGACGGTGTTCTGGTACATCGGAGTGATGGACAGCACGCGCACGATGTCACCCTGATCGAGCGAAGTGGCCAGGCCCTGTTCATCAAAGGCGACTTCCATCGCGGCGCGTCCCTGATGGTCCTGAATGCGCTCGATGGAGATGCGCGAATTGGATGCTGTGGTCGAGGGGCCGCCGGCATACTTAAGAAGCTGGGCGATGGTGTCGCCGCTGCGCAGTTCATAAATGGCCGGACGGCGAACGCTGCCGGTGAGCGCAACCTGCGGACCAGCCGGCGGAATGTAGATGACGTCGCCGGATTGAAGCTGTGCATCTTTGGATTTGTCGCCATTCACCAGCAAGTCGTACAGATCAAAATCAGCGACAACGCTTCCGTTGCGCTTGAGATAGATGTGGCGCACGGAGCCTTCCACCGACGGGCCACCGCTGGCAAAGATGGCGTCAACCAGCGTACTGAGCGAGCTGACAGTGTAGGTGCCGGGGCGATGCGCCTGGCCGACGACATAGATTTGGACGGCGCGAATCTGCCCAATATCGGCGGTGAGATCGAAATTGCGGAAGACGCGGCTGACAGCGGCGCGAATATGGTCTCGAAGCGCTGAATACGGCAGCCCCGCGACATGCACCTGGCCGACCTGCGGTAAATAGATCTCGCCGGCACGATCGACGCGCACGTCCGCGTTGAAGTTCACCTGCCCCCAGATGCGGATGCGGAGCACATCCCCGGCTCCAACGACGTAATCTGGCGGGATCGGGGTCTCGTCCACGGGAGCGAAGGTGGACGGAGCGTTCTGGAAGAGATTCGCACCGAAGATGGGCAGCACCTCGCCAGTGGTTCCGGCGACGAATTTTTGGAATTGGGTAAGAGGCTGCGGCGGCAGAGGCTTCTGGTTAAGGCTGCTCGCATACTCGTTCTGCTGGAAGTTCTGGTTGTTGAAGTTCGGGTTGTTCATGTCCGTATAAGTTTGCGGACGCGACATCGTGGGCTGCGGGAGAGGCGAAGGGGCAGAAGATGGCGGTCTCGCACTCTGGTATTGTGGTGCGGCGCCAGATCCGGTGATGCTGCTCTGGCACTCCGCGGAGTTAGCAAACAACGGATCAGAGCAATCGACCGAGGTATTCGATTGGCCGGTCGAAGGAAACGTTGAATTCTGTGCGATCGCAACGGGCATGAGCGCTGCAAGGAAAATGCTTAGAGAAAGAACCAGTTGCTGACGCATAGTATTCCGGGCCATTGCCGAGAAGCGAGTTGAGAGCTTCCGGCGCCGACAATCTTTATGCTCCTTGAAGGGCCAACGCGAACCGCGCAATGTAACTACCCCATTGAGTTTACGGCATTTCCCGCTCCGCTATTTGACGCGAGCTTAATCCGCTGTGATCTGAGTAATGACGGTGTTGGTGAGGCCGGGTGTGGTTGCTCCAGACTGCATGTTCGCCAGCATCGTTCCGGTTACGGTAACGGTATAAGTTGAAGTCTGCGAAGTTGTCCCGCCGGTGCCGCCACCGCCGTTCGACGAATTCGGGCTCCCCCCGGAACTGGAAGAGACTCCGCAACCAGCCGGAAGAAGCACGAGAGCTAAGATGCAGACCATTACGGCGAGCCACTTGCGACGACGAGCACCGAGGAAGCCGAGCGGAAACAGCATAGCCAGCGCGAGAGTGGCGCCCTTCCATGTGAAGCCAGTAACCCTGGCCTGCGCTCCGATTGTGAAGCTGAGTGTGGCCGATTGAGTACTGACTCCGGTAAGCGTGACGGAACCCGGGATGGAGCAGGTGGCGGTGGAAGGTACGACTGAACATGTGAGGCTGACCGGGCCAGATGATCCGTTCACCGAAGCAATGCTGACGGGGATTGAAGTGGAGGTTTGACCGCCAGAAACGAGAGCCGTTGCAGGAGCGCTCATCTGAAACGCCGCCCCGTTACCTGAGAGCGTGACGGAGAGCGGCGTGAGGTTGGCTCCGCTGACGGTGAGCGTGCCCGTACGCTCGTTCGTCTGAGTAGGCGCAAACTCCACGGCGACATTGCAGCTTGCGCCGCTGGCGAGTGTGGCTCCGCAGGGATTTGATGCCGCGGTCTGGATAGAAAAGTCGCCGGTCACGGACGGCTGCAAGCCACTGATGGCCGACGCCCCGTTGTTCGTCACGGTGACGCTATAAAGATTGGGGTCAGAAGATCCCACGGCATAGTAACCGAAGTTAATGGTGGTAGGCGAAGCAGATGCTATAGCTGCGGGCGCCGTTCCGGTTCCGGTGAGCGTCACCTGCTGCGTGTGGGATACCGCAGATGAACCCTGCGCGATGGTATCGCTGACAGAGAGGGTTCCGGTCTGCGGGCCAATGGCAGTCGGCA
The DNA here is from genome assembly GCA_035945555.1 of Acidobacteriaceae bacterium. Classification (GTDB taxonomy): domain Bacteria; phylum Acidobacteriota; class Terriglobia; order Terriglobales; family Acidobacteriaceae; genus Silvibacterium. Next base: position 36,402 of record DASZAG010000091.1, on the reverse strand, counting down.
CAAAACTTACGACGATAGCGCAGCTTGCGTGGCCGGCCAACGTGGTTCCGCAGTTGTTTGCCACGATGAACTCGGCTGAGGAGGACTGCACAGCAATGTTCTGGACGGCCTCATCGCCATTATTCGTCATCGTGACGGTAAGCTGCTGCGCAGCACTGGAGGGAGTCCCGACAATCGCAGCGTTGAAGCTAAGGTCGGATGGCGAAAGCGTGTCCGTAGCCTCACTCTGACCTGTGCCGCTAAGCTGCGCGGTCTGCGTGCCCGCGCTCCCGGTTACGGTAAGGACTCCCCCGCGGCTTCCTGAGGCAGAGGGAGTAAAGGTGATGCTGACCGTGCAACTGTCTCCTGTTGTGTTGGCGGGGGCGAGAGAGGTGCCGCAGGTGTTGGCGACAATTGTGTAGTCTGATGCCCCGCCAGTAATTGCAACTGACGAGATCGTCGCGGTACTGCCGCCGGTGTTGGCAATGACGATGGATTGACCGGGCTGTATAGGTCCGCTGCCAGACTGTGACGATGGAGCACCCGAGCCGCAGGGAGTGGAGGTCGTCTGGCCGATCAGGGCTGCTGCGAAGCAAAGCGACGTTGGAGTAAGCGTTACGGCCGCTGCCTGCGCGCCGGTTCCGTCCAGGGGAACAGTAAGCTGGCCACCACCGGAAAGATTTGCAAACAGCGTAAGAGTCCCCGTGCGCGCGCCCGTTTGCATCGGAGCAAAGCTCACTTCGATAGCGCATGTGTTTCCCGGCGCGATAGATTGACCGGCACACTTGTCGGTTTCAGAGAAGTCTCCGGTGATACTGATGGAACTGACCTGAAGCGGCAGTGTGCCGGTGTTAGCGATGACCACCTGCTGCGGCGCGCTCGTGGTTCCAACTGCCTGGCCCGAAAAGTTGAGGGATGATGGAGTGGCTGTCGCCGTCGTGGTAGTGGTGGTGGCAAGATTGACCTGCCAAACGCCGCGTCCATACGTGGCGGCCAGCAGAGCCGTGCCGTTGGGTGTGTTAAGGGCGGTCACCTGCATGACGGGTGCATTCGGAAGCGATGCCCCGAAGGCGCTCCAGCAATTGACGGTGGGTTGGGTGCAACTGGCGACGTTCTGGGTAAAGTAAACGCCGGCGTCGGTCCCGATGTAGACGATATTCGCATTGTTTGGATCAACAACAACACTGTTTGCAGGGGCGTTGACCAAATTGCTGGAAATGTTCTGCCAGGTGTTGCCTCCGTCCGTGGTCTGGTAAAGATGCAACGATCCGAAGCCCTGCACCGTGACGTAAACCGTCTGCCCGTTGGCTGAGTGTGGATCGACGAAGATGCTGGAAATGTCGAACCCATCTGGATTGAAGTTGTAGGTGTCGTTCGAGAGGTCGATCCATTGGGAACTGGCGGGAACGCCATTCGTGACGGTCTGCTCGAAAACCTGTCCTGCCTCGGTGGCGCCGCCGTCAAACAAACCCGCCATGCCGACATAAATCCTCTCGGGCGACCCGGCGGCTCCTCCAGATGCGGCAATCGAGCGGATTTCAGCGTTCCCGTTGCAGTAGGGGCCATTGTTGCTGTCGAGCATGGGGCTCACGGCGTTGAGCGCTCCCCCGGTGGCAGGGCCCATCCACACGCGACACGTGCCAAGAATAATGTTGCTGGAGTCCTGCGGGTCCAGGATCCAGGGAGCCGGGATGACTTGCCCATACCCATCGTTCCCCACATCGGCGCTGTCGATAATGGGCGAGCCGAACGAAGGAATATTGCAGGCCGGGCCCTGCGTGCAACGATTGATCCCAATGCCGAATTCCGATGTCGCGTACCAGTTTTGCGGATCCGATGGATCGATAGCCGCAACGTCGCCCTCTCCATTGAGCACCTGCTGCCAGGAATTCGCTCCTGTCTGCGCTGCAGTGCCGAGCGGGCCTAGCGAAACCATCGTGGTTTGCGGACTGGCCGTATTGACAGCAAGATCATCGACCCGGGCGATAGATCCGGTGAATGCCAGGTTGAGATTCTGAAAATGATTGGCGTCGTCTGACGAGCATTGCGGCTGAGTCTGGTTGACCGCGTCTGTTGTGCGCCAAACGCCGCCGTCATTTCCGAAGTAAAGCAGGCCGCCGGAGCCGAAGGTCGCATCGATAGCGTATTGCGCAGGTGCAACATGCGACGAGTTACAGTCGAACGACTGCGAGTGTGTTGTATTGCGCCACGCGCATCCCTGGCCAAGATCGCAACGGTAAATGTCAGCGGTTCCGGCAAACAGAATTGTGTCGTTCTGGTGGGACACGGCAGCAAGGTAGAGATCGTAATCTGCCTGCGGAATGAGCGTGGGTTGCGCGTTGCCGGGCGCACAGTTGGGCGCACTTGTCGCTCCACAGTCGAGCGCGGTATCGGAGATTTGGGAAAACGACACAGTGGAAGACGTACAGGAGCCGGAGGCAAGGCTGCATGAGTCTTGCCACAGCCCTTGATCGAGGTTGTTGCGATCAGTGCTGAGCGCGAAGGTGTCACCGGTGACCGGCTGAACCGCAAGCACCCCGTTGTAAATGGGACACGCCTGCGAGCCTGCATATCCATTGTTCGCCGGACACATAAGGGTAGTGAGCCCGGCGCCCGGCTGGTTTGCGATGCGTGTCCAGTTCTGCCCGTCGGACGACGAGTAATAACCATGGAACCGGACCGCGGCAATGAACTCTTTGCGGATTGGATTCCAGACCACAGACGTAACTGCGTTGCCACAGGGCAGGCGATCAGTCATGGAGCCGCAAGGGGCAAAGTTAGTCTGCGGAGACTGAACCAGTCCGCTCGGATCGGTAATGGTGGCCATGAACCAGGTCTGCCCGAGATCGGTGGAGTAGTACAAGCCCAGAATGCTGTGCTCCGGGTCTCCGGCGGCGACCTCAACACCTTGCTCAGGCTGCGAAACCGCTGCAACCACAACAGGATTCCCTGACACGGCGCCCCAGGCGAAGCCCGCGAATCCAAGACCCGTGAGATTGAAGTTGGCTGCGCCGCCGTAAAACGCGTCGCGGGTTTGGGAAATCAGAGTCCAGTGGCTCCCTCCATCGGTGGAACGCAAAATTCCTGTACCGAAATAGGAGGCAGTCGTGTCGTTGGGAACGCCCGTGCCGGCAAGAATGACGGGGATGTTCCCGGGTGATACAGGCTGGACGCTCACAGCTCCAATGCTGAGCGAGGGCGAGCTGATTGCCTGAGTGAGCGACGAATAGACCGAGTCTGTTAGCGGCACAAAGGTAACTGATGCAGGGTTGGAAGCGGCGGCGTTTGCCGACTTCCACACGCCACCGTAAGCTGTGCCAATGTAGACGGTGTTCCCCGTCGTATCGGACGAGTCGGCAGCGATGCTGGTGACCGGACCGGCAACGTCTCCATAGGTGCTGGTGAAAACCTGCGCTGGACCGACAGGCTGCCATACAGGCACCTGCGGCGTGGAGCCTGTGATGAGCGAAGAGGCGCGGCGAAAATGCCCCCGGGCCTGGGCGAGCATTTGAGCAGGGCTCTGGTGATATCGAGCGACTGACCCGTGTGCTGGGCTGATTCCGCGCTCCGCGAGGAAGCTTGCCGCTCGCTGCCGTGCGAACGCCTCATCGCCAAGGGCAGAGGTGCGGAACTGCTGCGCGTGCGCTGGTAGCAGCGACAGCGCGAGAGACGCGAAAAGGAGGAATTGGAATCGAGAGGCAATCACAGTGCGCCAACCTCATTCGTCGAAAGCCGACGTTTCTCGAATCCATTCCACACGCAAGCGCTGGCGCACACGACGGAAAACGGGTGAGAAAAATCGCGTCAATTTCAGAATGGCGTTGTTGGCCCATTATGGGACAGTGAATAAACGCGGACATAGATTACTTTGGTTCGGTAGACAGCGCCGGAATGTCAGGCGAGACTGGAAACCCGGCGAATATAGGCTCCCGAGTCGAACTTTTTCCCAGTCGATGCATTGGACATGTAGCGCACCGTTCCGAAAATGGCGCGATCGAACCAGGGGCGATCGTGCACGCCGCCAATGGCCCACGCGATGCCGCTGTATCCGTTGGGGTCGCGGCCATCAAGCTCGTACTTGTCATTCAGAATCACGGCGCGCTCCCATGCCTGAGCAGGATTGGGCGACCACTCGAGGATTTTCTTCGCCCAGTACATGCGGAGATAGTTGTGCATCCACCCCAGCTTCACCATCTGAAGTTGTGCGGCATTCCAGAGTTCATCGTGGGTTTCGGCGCGCTCGAGTTGTTCGAGAGTGTATTCCGGATTTCGCGCGTCGCGCGCATGAGAGTGGAGAGTCTTTTTCGCCCAATCCGGAGCACATTCAATGGAGTCGTAACCCGGAACGTGCTTCACAAAGTTGACGGATAACTCTCGCCAGCCAATCAACTCATTGAAATAGGAATCTCGCGCTGCCGAATTGGCGAGGCCCCATTTCACCGCATTCTCGACAGCAAGCGCAATGGTGAGTGGGCTTATCTGCCCGAAGTGCAAATAGGGCGACATCTGGCTTGTGCCGTCAGCTTCAGGGTGATTCCGCTGAGTGGCATACGAGGAGAGCTGTTCGTCGATGAAATGCCGAAGACGGCGAAGAGCGGCATGGGTTCCACCCGTAAAGCTATCCACGGGCTTTACCGAGCGATCGAGATTCTTCCAACCGTGGGTGATGTCTTCGTCGATCGCAAAGCTTTCACACCCACGAGGACGATGCCACGAGTGGTGCGCCTTTGGATTTTCGAGCGGGCGAAGGTAGCGCGGCAGCTCAGCATTCAAACGCCGCCGCATGATGTGCAGCATGTACTGGTGTTTCGGGAACAAGGATGAGGGGACGACAACATCTGCATCAACCGTCCAGAACGGCAGGTGGAGGCGCCGCGCGAGGACCTTGCGCCAACGCTCCGGCTCGCGGCAAGGGTTCTCGTCGCCAACGAGCATGGAGGCATTTACTTCTTGAAGGAAGGACTCGAGTGAGTTGCCGGGCGGCCTCCGAACGATGAAGGCAATATTCCGATCGGCGAGGTCTTGCTCGATGTCGGCCAAACCCTGGTTCAAAAATGTGTAGTGACGTAGGTTCGCGTTTGGATAATTCGAGATGACAGAGAAATACGCGATAACCGGGACCTTCAACTCGTTTCCGATGGTCACCGCGAGGTCGAGAGCCGGATTATCCATTCCACGCTGGGCGCGCTGCATCCAGTAGACGATGCACTTGCCGCTTTTGAGCGGAGCACCGGTACGGCGGACGACGACGCGGGGATCAGCAGCGAGAAGCCGGAGAAGATCGGGGATAGCGCCTGTGGCGGCGGTCATGAAGAGCCTTGCTCATCATGGTAGCCGGATTCTTGAGAACCGCGCGGGCCTACCAGAGGCCCCAGGCGCGGCTGATGTAGTCGGTGCAGGTGAGGGCCAGCAAAACGATGAGGGTGAAAAATCCGGAGCAGATGGTGAGCTTCACCAGCTTTGAACTGTACTTTATATGCATAAAGAACAGCACAACCAGTGTGCCCTTGATGACGGCGATGATTAGCGCGACTACGGCATTGAAGACGCCGAGTTCCACGCCCGAGGCGTAGACAGTAAGGGCGGTAAAGACCAGCAGCGCTCCGAAGACCAGCGCATAGACCTTGGGGCTGACGACGGTATGGGAATGATGGGTTGGTTCCGACGGGTTGACGGTGTGTTCGAAATGGGTCTCTGACATCGTTTACCTCGAATATTTTCCTTTATGCCGTCACTGATGTCGACTTATAAGGTAGAGAAGCGGAAACAGGAATATCCACACAATATCGACAAAGTGCCAATACAGGCCGAAGTTTTCTATCAAGTTCATGTGGCCCGTGGTGTAGGCACCTCCCCAGGCTGTGAAGATGAGGAAGATGATGATGGAAACGCCAACAACCATGTGCAGCGCGTGTACACCCGTGAGCAGGAAGTAGAGCGAGAAGTAGATCTGGGTCTTCTCGGCCATGTCCACCTTGAGGGGCTTGTCGGTCGGGTAACGGGCGTCGACGTGCGTGAAGTCGTTGATGCTGAAATTGAGGCCGGGGACGTGGTGCTCAACCCATTCGTTGTGCCACTCGTAGGCCTTAATGCCTAGAAACACGAACCCCAGAATGAGCGTGAGGCTGAGATATCGAATCAGGTTCTTGCGGTTCCGCATTTCTGCGGAGTAGACACCCATGGCCATGGTGAAGCTGGAGCAGATGAGCACAACGGTATTCAGAGTGCCAGCCCACATTTTCATGTAATGGCTGCCTGCGACAAAGGCGGGGTAGTACCAGTTGCGATAAATAAGGTAGGCCGTGAACATGCCGCCGAAAAACATGATTTCGGTCAGCAGGAAAAGCCACATGCCGAAGTTCGAGGCTTCGCGCTGCTGCCCCATGTTGGCAAAGTGGTGGTGCAGGTGCGGCGAATGCTCGTGCTCCAGTTCGGCGTGCGATTGGGGGACGATGACAGTCTGGCTATCCAATGGTCTGCACCTCACTCTTGGTCTGATTTGCCAGCCACTCAAAATCGTACGCCTCGAAGTCAACAATCGGCGTCTCGACAAAGTTCTCGGTTAGCGGAGGCGACTGAATCTGCCACTCCAGGCCGGGTGCGTTCCACGGGTTGGCTCCCGCAACTTTGCCATACTTGAGCGACCACAGCAGGTAAATGGCGGGCATTAGATAGCCAATAGCGAGGACCGAAGCGCCCGCGGTGGAGAGCACGTTGAGCACCTGGAAGTCCGGTGGATAGGCATGATAGCGGCGCGGCATCCCCAGATAACCGACGATGAACTGTGGGAAGAATGTGAGATTGAAGCCGAGGAAGAGGATCGCCGCCGAGAGGCGTCCCAGATTCTCCGGATACATTCTGCCCGTAATTTTGGGCCACCAGAAGTGGAGGCCGGCCATTACCGCGCTCACCATTCCGCCGACCATGACGTAGTGGAAGTGCGCCACCACAAAGAAGGTTTCCGTCAGGTGGATGTCCATTCCCAGCGACGCCAGCATGATTCCCGTCATTCCCCCGATGGTGAAAAGCCCTATGAAACTGAAGGAGTAGAGCATGGGTGTGTCAAAGCTGATGGAGCCTTTGAACATCGTGGCCGACCAGTTGAAGATCTTGATGGCCGAGGGCACCGCTACCAGCATAGTCATCAGCGAGAAGACCAGCGCGGAGTAGTTGGAGATGCCCATGATGAACATGTGGTGCGCCCAGACGAAGAAGCTGAAGACGCCGATGGCAACCGAGGAGAACGCGACTGCGGTGTATCCGAAAACGCGCTTTCTGCTGAAGCAGGCAATAACTTCAGACATGACTCCCATTCCGGGCAGGATCATGACATAGACGGCCGGGTGCGAATAGAACCAGAAGAGATGCTGGAAGAGCAGCGGATCGCCGCCCTTGGCCGGGTCAAAGACGCCGATTCCGGTGAAGCGTTCGAGCACGATCAGAGCCAGTGCGATGGCGATGACCGGAGTGGCCAGCACGAAGATGAACGAAGTGGCGTAGTAGGACCAGATGAAAAGCGGCAGACGAAACCACGTCATGCCGGGTGCACGCAGCCGATGGATCGTAACGATAAAGTTGACCCCGGTAAGGATAGAAGAGAATCCCGCAACGAATATGCCTAAGGCCGCGGCTATGACATGCGTGTTGACGTAATGGGTGCTGAGCGGAGTGGTGAAGGTCCAGCCCGTGTCCATGCCGCCCCAGATGATCGCGTAAAGCTCGAAGCATCCGCCGGCGACGAAGAGATACCAACTCAGGAGATTGATTCGCGGAAACGCAACATCTCGGGCCCCGATCATGATGGGGATAAGGAAGTTCCCCAGCACCGCTGGCGCGATGGGCACCAGGAAAAAGAACACCATGATGATGCCGTGGATGGAGAACAGCTTATTGTATGTGTCCGCCGCAACCAGCTCGCCGCCCGGGGTGAGCAGATTGAGCCGGATGAGTGCGGCCGCGCTGCCCCCGATGGTGAAAAAGAAAGACGTGGTGATGAGATAGAGGATGGCGATGCGCTTGTGGTCGAACGTGAGCAGCCAGCTTTTAAGGCCGTATTCGCTGTTCAGGTAGGACCGCTTTGGCAACGTCGCCGTCTGCTGGTCAGGAAGTGTAATGCTTGTGCTCATTGATTCACCGTTCCCGTGTGGCTGGGCGCTTTAGCGGAGCGCGCGGCTGCGCTTTGGGGCGCGTTTTGCCCGCCAGCCGGTGTGGAGGTCTGCACGAGGCTGGTGTTAAGCGTTTGCTGAACGCGATCATTGGTTTTGAGGCCCTTGATGTACTCGACCAGATCAATCAGGCCTTCTTCGCTGACCTGTCCCTGATATGTCGGCATAATCGGCGCGTATCCGGCGGCGACGTGCATGCTGGGATTCAATATGGAGTCGCGCAGGAAAGCGTCATCCATCGTCTCATAGGAGCCGTTCGCCAACTGCACCCTTGACCCATATGCGCCGGCGAGATTGGGCCCTCGAGCCGTCGCGTTGCCCGAGTGGCAGGCGTTGCAGCCGAGCGCGGCGAAAAGGCGCTCGCCGTTTTGCGCCAGCGAAGTGCCACTGGTAGATCCATTGAGCCATGCCTGGTAATCACCCGGAGTCATGACAGTGACCCAGCCGATCATTTGCGAATGCAGCGTGCCGCAATATTGCGTGCAAAAGAGGTGGTACGTTCCGGGCTTCGTGGGCGTGAACCATACAGTCGTATAGCGCCCCGGAATTACTTCGCGTTTTACGCGGAAGGCCGGGATCGAGAAGCTATGGAAGACGTCCTGCGAAATCATCGTCAGGGCGATGGGGCGACCTTCAGGAACGTGCAGTGCGTCAATCTCGTGCTGGCCGCCGGGATGTTCGGCTTTCCACATCCACTGTTTGCCGACAATGTAGATGTTCATGGCGTTGGTGGGCGGAGTGTAGATGCGGAAATAAAGCAGCGCACCCCAGACAAAGCAGATGAGGAACAGGGCAAGGGGAATAAGGGTCCAGGTGGTCTCCAGCAGCATGGAGCCTTCAATTTGGGTGGCCTCGGGATTCTTCTCCTTGCGATACATGATGGAGAAGGTGATGACCATCACCATGACGATGCCGGTGCCGACAATGGAAATCAGCATCAGGAAAAAGAAGAATGCGTCGGCATAGGGCGCGATACTCGACGCTTCCGGCGGAAACAGCGGAAACTGCGAGAGCCACTTGGAGAGAAACTGCCAAAGTACTGGACTGATGAAGTAATGCATCGTTCCCTTTATCCGTTAGCGGTTTTGCGGAGCGTCGTTGCGCGGGCCATCATGCGCCCGTTCCGGAGGTCACGCCGAATATTGAAGCCTACATATAACAGCAGTAATAGAACAGTGAGAACACATGACGCCTGCACGATGCGGATGATCATCAGGCTGTATTTGTGCGTCAACGGGTTGTATTGGTAACACAGCGTCAAAATATTTAGCACGCGCGAACCAATGGTCCCGCCGGATGCCGCGATGAGCCCCGTCTGTATTCCGGTGGGGGGATACTCGACGCCGAGATAATACTGGGCAATTTTTCCTTTGGGCGTGATGAGGGCGATCGCGCTGGCGTGAGCAAACTGATCCATTTTGCCGTCAGGCCCAGGATCAGGGGCGTATCCATACCCGATAGCCGAAGCCAGTGAGGTGATTGCCGGTTGCTGACCTGTGAGGAAATGCCAGCCGGGGCCGGTTTGAGGTTGACCATCACGACGAACATACTTTGCCTTGGCCGCTGCGGCGTCTGCAGGGGTCTCAGTGGGATCAACGCTCACAAAAATGATATTGAAATCTTTACCCGGAGCGAGCTTGACCATGGTGAGCGCACTCACCAGCCCATTGAATTCTTCGGGGCAAAGGATCTTGCACTTGTAATACACCATCGAGAGAATGGCTGGACGCGAACCCAGATAGTCGCCGAGAGTGACGGCCTTGCCGGTTTCGTCGCGGAACTGAAGGTCGAGCGGAATCTGCGCGCCCAGATTCTGCTTGATCTGGATCTTCTTGACAGGGTCCGGAAGCTGATCCGTTACGTCGCCCATCTGCTTCTGTCCGTAATCGGAAACCTGGGCGCGCGCGGCGACGAAGCAGCCGAGAGAAAGCGCGAGAAGGCCGAGGGTTGAAGCCAGTTTCCGAACTGTGAAGCGTTGCTGCATGCGACTCTATTTCTCCGCTGAGGCCTGCTCACCGAGCAGCTTGGCCTCATTAACCTGGTCCTGCTCATAGGCGGTTCGCTGGAACCCGTCGGTGAGAGGAACGTGTATCGTTGGGGTCTTGTCGCCGAACATGAGCGGCTCAGTCGGGCCGGTCTTCTGCTCAACGGGAAGTCCGTGCTGCGCTACTAGCTCCATCGCGCGATCGATCGGGATCCGGACCGTCCCCTTGGATTGATCAATCCAGCTGTAGTTATTCAGCAACAGATCTTCGCGGTGGTGAAGATCAACCACGTCCTGCATGCCGTTATCGGTCTGAAGACGTGGCGTGGGAAACCTCTGCGTAAGCTGCTGGAGCTGAATTTGCTCGCCCGCAGGATTTGACTGCATGTTCTGGAGCTTGCCTGTTTTTGACTCAACAACAGCGGTCCATTTATTCGGAGGACCATCATGCTTGATCAGCGCGCTGTTGATGACCTTGCCGATGCCGAAGCAAAGGACAAAGAATACACCGACGCAAATGAACAGCCCGATGATGAAGACGAAGACTCCCTGGACGCTGACGTCCGTGACTTCGTAGCCTTCGCGGACCGAACTGGCCTTGTTTTTCGACTCGTGGTCGTGTTCGTTAGGCGTGTGCATGTTCGGGCTCCAGAATTTCCGCCAGATGCGGGTCATTGGTGGCGACAACGGGCCGCCGTTTCAGTTGCGTGAAGTAATAGGCCATCCAGAAGGAAACCATAGCCACGGGCAGCGTGGCGTACTCGAAAATGCCGAAGCTCCAGTGGAGATTCCCCGCGGCATCCGGGAAGTTGGGTTCAATAAGCCAGAACAGATCGATCGCACGGGCGAGGATCATAATGCAGCACACCGTTGCGAGGCGGCTCTTGATGCGCTTGAGATTGCTAGAGAGCAGCAGAGTGAACGGCAGCAGCCAGTGGAAGATAACATCAAGCGTGGCAACCACGCCCCAGTCGCCGCGGATGCGATTCAGGTACCAGGGAATCTCTTCCGGCGAGTTGCCGGACCAGATGATAATGAACGCGCCGAAGGCCAGATACATGTTCAGCATGACGAAGGCGAAGCAGAGCTTGCCCATGTCGTGCTGCTCGGTGATGCGGAAGCAGGTCTTGATCGGGTCGGCCTTCGAAAGCCCGATTAACGTGAGAATCGCGAGGGCGAGCACTCCATAAGCCTGACCGACCAGGAACTGGAATCCATAGACGGTGGAGTACCAGGCTGGGTCGAGCGACATGATCCAGTAAATGGCCACGATGAACAGCATCGCCGAGTAGAGCAATATGCCGAAGCCGCTGACGTTTTCAAAGCGGACCTGCCAGAATCTGACGTTAGGCTCGGGATCGGCGTCGCGCTTGAGCGACCACTTATTGAGGAAGTAGATGTAAGTTCCGATGATGGCGAAGACGACCAGCGCGGTTCCCCAGAAGCCGCCCTCATTGAGGATTCCGTGCTTGAAATGAATGGCGTGCGCGAGATCGTTGCTTATCTGGTGGTTGCGCAGCGCAGTTGCCCAGTCGGCGTATCGCCGCCAGGGGTAAAGCTTGCCAAACTGCATTCCGACAATTGCGACCGGCAGGAAATACAGGAACACGAGCGGCAGGGTGCGAGTCATCGCTTCCAGTGGACGCCGGATGATGAGGCCCCATTTGCCGCCGGTGGTGTACTGGAGCATGAGTATGCACAGGCCGCCGCAGCAGAGGCCGAAGCAGAGCATGAAGCCATGGAGCCACGCACGCAGGAAGTGGTTCCAGTTGTCACCGCTCAGGAAGCCGAGAACAACGGCGGCGGCGAGAAAGACGACGCCGATGATCAGGGCCCGCTTGCGCCATGTATCAACAAAAGCCGGAGCGCTGAGGTCAGCTGGCAGCGTCTTCGTGTGATGCTCTGAAAAATGTTTTGCCATGCGTTCTTCCTGCAATCCCTCAATGCGAAGCGGGCGATTTGCCCGCAGTGGACTTAGTTTGCGTTGACCTGGCCGGAGACTTGCCTCCGGATGGAGCGGCAGCGGCCTCGGCGGGAGCGCCCGCCGCAGTCCCTACTGTGGGCAGAGCCTGCACGTTAGTATCCTGAGGCACAGGCCACGGACCGGCATAGCTTGCGGGCAGGTCTTCCTGCTTCGCGATGGTCTTCAGGTCCTGCACTTGTGTGCCCGGCGGAACGTCAGACACCTTCGCATCCTGGCTAAGCTGCAGAGCACGAATGTAGGCGGCGATAGCCCAGCGGTCAACCGGCCTTAGCTCTGACGAGTAGTCAGGCATGGCGCCGTAGCCATGAGTCATGACATAGAAATAATGGCTGAGCGGCTGGTTCATGTGCTTCGCGTCATGGAAATTTGCCGCAGGCTTGTAGCCGCGCTCCACGATCATGCCCGCGCCATTGCCTGTGCGGGAATGGCAGGGAGTGCAGTAGACATTGAATCGCTCCTGGCCGCGCTCGAGAACCTCCAGCGTGGCCGGGTAAGGCATGGCGTCCTGCTCCTTGCCGTCAATGAGGCCCGTGTAGAAATATTGGTCCTCATACAGTTGGCCGCGAGCGACCGTATCCATAACTTGCGGCCGCGCAGAGCGGCCGTCAGCGAAGAAAGTCGTCCCGCGCTGGGGAATCATCTTGGGCTCGTTCTGCATGTCCTGGCGGCAGCCGGCGACAAACAGGAGCGTCGCGGCAGAGGCCAGTGCCAGAATGCAGGCGGAGGTTTTCCGGTATGTCTTCATCGGGTTAATACTCCACCTCCACAACCGAAACAGGGGTAAAGCCGTCGAGAAAGCCGCGCGTGTCATTGATATCGAACTTCGGGTCAGTCGATTCGAGACAGAGGAAGAATTTGTCAGTCGTCGCACCATCGCGGAAGTTTGGCGCATTGAACAGCGGATGATAGAGCTGCGGTAGTCCGCAGAGGGCGAGCATGCCGAAGGCTGCCGAAAGCCCGGCCCAGAGAATGGTCCACTCATACGCTGGAATCACGAAGGCAGGCCACGAATAGTAGGGGCGTCCGGCAAAGTTCTCAGGGAAGGCCCAGACGGATATCCAGGTTTCCATGAGGAACATGGTCGCGAGTCCCAGCAGTCCGCCGATTAGAGTAACGAGCGAGACCGTATTCTTGTGGAAGCCAATGGCCTCGGCCGCCTCCTCTACGCAGTGTGGGGTGTAGCAGTCCATGCGCCGATAGCCGGCCGAGTATGCGCCCTTGGCGGCGCGCACCAGTTGGCTCGGAGTATCGAATTCGGCCAGCAGGCCGTAGGTTCCTTCTCGTACAGGCATTAGTCACCCGCCTCCGGTAGGGGTTCGGCTTCCGCCCGGACCTTCGACTGAGGAAGCATCAGGCGAAGTTCCGACATGGGAATCATGGGGAGGAAGCGGACAAACAGGAAGAAGAGGAAAGTAAACAGGCCGAAGGTGCCGGCCAGCGTCATGTAGTCCCACTTGGTGGCGCGATAGGTGCCCCACGAGGACGGCAGATATTCGCGCGAAAGGCTGACAACGATAATCACGAAGCGCTCAAAGTACATGCCGGTGTTCACAATCAGCGACATGATGAAGAGCAGGATGGCGTTCTTGCGGAACTTACGAGACCAGAGCAGCTGCGGCAGCGCGATATTAAAGGTGATGAGTACCCAGTATGCCCAGCCAATGGGGCCGAACATGCGGTTCCACATCATGAAGTATTCCCAGTGACTCGCCGAATAGCAGTACGACATGAAGACTTCTGTCGAGTAGCCATACGCGACGATCAGGCCCGTGGCCAGCATGACCTTGCCCATGTTGTCGAGGTGGCGCAAGGTGATGACGTCTTCAAGGTGGTAGAACTTCCTGATTGGCAGCGCCAGGGTGATGACCATCGCGAATCCGGAGTAAATGGCGCCGGCCACGAAGTACGGTGGGAAGATCGTGGTGTGCCAACCCGGCAGGAGCGCCACGGCGAAATCGAAGCTGATGACCGAGTGCACTGACAGCACAAGAGGCGTAGCCAATCCGGCAAGCAGCAATGAAGAAGTCTCATACCGCGACCAGTGCCGGGCCGATCCGCGCCATCCGCACGACAGCAACCCGTAAATGTATTGCCCTGTGCGGGACTTGGCACGATCGCGAAGAGTCCCGAGATCCGGGATCATGCCGATGTACCAGAACACCACGGAGATGGTCGCGTAGGTGGAGACCGCAAAAACGTCCCAGAGCAGAGGGGAGCGGAACTGCGGCCACACGTTCATGGTGTTCGGATAAGGGAACAGCCAGTAAGCCAGCCACGGACGCCCGGTATGAATCAGCGGAAACAAACCGGCGCAGACGACGGCGAAGATCGTCATGGCCTCGGCAAAGCGGTTAATGGAGTTGCGCCAGCCCTGCTTGAAGAGCAGCAGAATGGCCGAAATAAGTGTGCCGGCGTGACCGATACCGATCCACCAGACGAAGTTGATGATCGCGAAGCCCCAGGCTACGGGAATGGTGACCGCCCATATTCCGATGCCCTTCAGGAAAAGCCAGGTGACGGCGACCAGCAACATGAGCACAAAACCGCCGGCGATGGTAAAGCCGAAGAACCAGCCGAGCGGCGTGTGTGGCGTAAGGACGATGCGCGAAATCTCTTCCGTGACCGATTTGTAAGTATGCCCAGGCGCCATGACCGCAAATTCCCCGGTTACGGGGTCGAGCATCGGGTCATTGACCGGTACGTCTTTGGTTGCCATTATTGCGACCTCTTACCTGTTGCTGCTCGTTGCTCTGGCCGCCCGCTCTACCGGCGCAGCCGCCTGTTTCCTACGCTCCCACGTCGGGCGTAAGCTCCGGGTTAACGTTGATCACCTCGGCGAGATAAGTCGTGCGCGGCCGGGTGTTCAGGTCCGCCAGCACGCCATAGGTGCGCTTCTGCTTTTTAAGTTTTGCCACCTTGCTGGTTGCGTCATTGATGTTGCCGAAAATAATCGCGTTGGTCGGGCACGCCTGCTGGCAGGCCGTCACAATTTCGCCGTCGCGAATGGGCCTGTTGTCCTTGTCCGTCTCGATCTTGACCGCGTTGATGCGCTGGACGCAGTAGCTGCACTTTTCCATCACACCGCGGCTGCGCACCGTGACATCAGGATTGCGCATGAGCTTGAGACTCTCGGTCTCAAAGTCCGAGAACAAGAGGAAATTAAACCGGCGCACCTTGTAGGGGCAGTTGTTGGAGCAGTAGCGCGTGCCCACGCAGCGGTTGTAAACCATCATGTTCAGCCCTTCGGGCGAGTGAACCGTGGCGCCGACTGGGCAAACCTGCTCGCAGGGCGCGTTCTCGCACTGGTGACAGGTCATGGGCTGGAAGTGGGCCCGAGGCGCCGCAAGGTCACCCTCGAAGTAAGTGTCGATGCGGATCCACTGCATAATGCGCCCGACGGTGGCCTGATGCTGGCCGACCACGGCGATATTGTTCTCCGCGTAGCAGCTCACGATGCATGCGTTGCAGCCCACACAGGAATTCAGGTCGATCGACATGCCCCAGGCATTCTTGTCATACCGATATGCCGGGAACAGGCTCTCGTCGGCCTCGAGATCATCCCTGCCCTCGCCTTCATGGGCAAAGTCGGGGTCCTCTTTGAACTGGTCCAGCGTGGCGTAGCGAATAATTCCGCGGTCGAGCGCCTCGTTACCTTCGAGCGAATGAGTACCACTGCCATCACCGCCGACATAAGTAGCGCGGTGGTCGATGTAGTGGCTCTTGGGAATCGCGAGTCCCCACTTCTCTCCGGTCTTGCGAATGGTTGCGCCGGTTGCGAAGTTGGGCGCGGCGGAGGGGCGGATGAGGTAGGCATCAAAGCCTACGCCGCCGGCTACGCGGCCCACCGTGCGGCCCTGTCCCAGATGCACCGTGATGGACCCATCGGCATGTCCAGGAACGGCGAGCGCGGGAGCAAGCACCTTGCGGCCATTCAGATTGATTTCGATTACGTCGTGCTCGACCACTCCCATTTTGTCGAGCGTGGCGTAGCTCATCAGAGCTGCGTTATCCCACGAAAGGTTGGTGATGGGCCGGGGAATCTCCTGCAGCCAGCCGACGTTGGCATAGCGGCCGTCGTAGATGTGCGGTTCAGCCTTGAATACAATCTCGAGCGTGTCTGCGGGTGCGGGCGGTGGCGGCGAAGGGATGGAGACTTTCGCGTTAAGAGACTTGGGCGTGTAGGCGGAGTGCGCCAGGAAGCCGTCGTGAAGCAACTTCCTCCAGCCGAAGTCGGCATCTCCGCTGGCAATCGATGCGGCCTGCGCGCCCCAGGCTGCGCGAACAGCTTGGTATGCGGAAGTATCCGGATTGTCGAGCAGCAGCGATTGGACGATCTCGTGCGCGGAGTGGCCGCCATAGAGGGGGTCGATCATCGGCTGGACAACTGAAACCGTGCCATCGTATGCGCGAGCATCGGACCAGGACTCGAGAAAATGAGCCCCATTGATGTGCCAGTGTGCCTGCAGTCCGGTCTCGTCGCGGTGATTGGCGAGATGGACGACAGTCCCAACCTTGTTGAAGGCGGACGCGAAATCCAGATCCGCCGGCGCGTTATAGATGGGGTTGGAATTGAGGATGACCAGCCAATCCACTTTGCCCGCGTTCATGTCGTCAACGAGTGAACGCATGTCCTCGCCCTGATTGGAGGGCATCGGATTAACAGTCTCGGTGTAAACGACGGTCTTCCCAACATTGCCGAGTGCCTGATTGATGGCAATGGCGGCAAGGTGAACGCCGACTGACTGCTGGTCGCCGGGAATGACAACGCAGCGGCCCTTGCTGGCCTTCAGATCCTGAACCGCGGCGTTCAAAAACTTCTGTGCTTCGTCTGACCAGCTGTATCCCGAAGGCGCGGCGCCCTCGCCGAGCGCACTGGCCAGCGTGGCCGCGAACGCTTCAATGTCCGAGGCGCGCAAAGCGAGCCGATGCTCGGCCTTCATGCCGGTCGCGGAGGTCATGCACTCCACCGCATAGACCCGGTTCATCGAGTAGCTGCCCGACTTCTGGTTCTCCAGCTTGCGGCGGTTGGCGTAGTCCTTCACCAGGCGATGAAAACCGGGATGGGCCGCTCCGGAGAGAAAATCCGCGTCCAGCGACACAATCACATCCGCGTCGGCGAGGCGGTATTGCGCATCCGCATATTCACCAAAGGCCGCCTTCGATGCAGCATAGGCGGAGTCGCGGTTCACAGGCTCGTACTGGATCCACTTCGCCTCGGGATAAGCGGTCTGCGCCTTCTTCCACTGTGCCGCAAGCGTGGGTGAGGTCACCGTGTTGCTGAGGAAATAGAGCCCCTTGCCGCCAGTCGCTCGCTTATCCACGAGCATCGCGCGATACGACGCGAGAAACGCCGCCCACTGGCGCGCTTCCCCGCGATAGTAAACATGCTGTGAGCGATCGGGGTCATACAGATCGAGAAGCGTGCCCTGCGTGATTGCATCCGAGCCGCCCTGGTTGTAGGGATGCTCTGGGTTACCGTCGATCTTGACCGGCCGATAGGCGTCGCTCTTCACCAGCAGCGGCACGGCTCCAGTGGGAAACGGAAAAGCCGTAGCGAAATAAACCGGCTTGCCGAGAACCAGGTCTTCAGGAGCCTTGATGTAGGGATAAATGGGCTCGTCCGGCTGCTTGGTGCATCCGGCAAGGCCCGCCAGCGCCATCGACGCGCCCATGAGCTTAAGGAAGCCACGGCGCGAAACCGGATCGATCCACTCGGAACTTTGCTGCGGAAACTCCTCACGCACTGCAGCCTCAAACTCCGGAGTGCCGGCCAGTTCGTCAATCGAACGCCAATATTTTTTCCCTGTCTGCCCCGCGAGCTTCGCGCGAACTTCTGAGAGTGTGAGCTTAGTGTTCGTCTTCTCCATGGTCTCTTTCACGCTGTCGTTCATCGGTGGCACACCTCGCAGCTTGAAAGCTCGCGTGCGGAGCGGATGTGGTAGTGCTTGAAGAGGAATTTGCCCAGATCATCCTGGCTCGTGAATCTTTTGTAAGTCGGATGCGCGGGCAACATCCCACCCGACGCGTCGGACACCTGCGCCGCAACCTGGGCATCGACCGCCTCTGAAAGATGCAGCGAAGCAAGCTGCGGACTCGGCGTCAGCGCCGGATCAGTCGTCGTGCAGTTTACTGACTCCGACGTGGGCATTCCGGGCTTAATGGCCGTCGCCGTACACCAGACCGGATTGATGTCGGAAGGCTTCTTCCAGTCCATGTTGTAAATCTCAGCCGTGGGGCGCAGATTTTGGGCCGGGTTGCGGTGGCAGTTCAGGCACCACTCCATTTGTAGCGTGTTTTGCTGATACATGATCGGCATTTGATCGACGCGGCCGTGACAGCTCGCGCAGCCTATGCCCTTATTCACGTGGATCTCGTGGTTGAAATAGACGAAATCAGGCAGGTCGTGGACTTTCGTCCAGACAATCGACTGACCCGTGGCCCAGCTGTGGCGGACCGGCTCAAGCAACGCGGCGTCAGTCCAGATCTGCGAGTGGCAGTTCATGCAGGTGCGCGTGGGCGGAATTCCCGCGTAGCTCGACTTCTCCACTGAGACGTGACAGTACTGGCATTGGAGTCCGAGGCCCTCGACGTGATGCTTGTGGCTGAATGGAACTGGCTGGTCTGCGCGTTGACCCTGGCGGGTCACCCACGGCGATCGCTGAAGTTCATTAAGCGTTACTCCCAGGGCTATGATGATTAACCCCGATAAGACCAGACTCATCCGTGCCAGCGCGTTGGAGCTACGGTCAAAAATCTGCGCCATGAATGCTTCCTGCTTCCCTCAAAAGTGCCTGGTTGGTTAAACGGCTACCGCGCTGCGGTTGCACGCAGCTCTTACCCGGGGGAAATTTCAAGCCCCGAATCCAATGATTCTCAAAATTGGAAAACACTATACCGGGCCAAAACGCCACTCGCAAGTGCCTGTATGTTTGAAGTAGAATTTTCTTGTTCCAAAATGACTCGTTCGCAGTTTTTTTCGCAGAGCAGCGCGCGTCTTGCTCAGCGCCGCGGGCTATTGCGCGATAGAAACTGCGGGCACCGTCACATGTCGCCGAAATAACGCTGCTAACTAAGCAGGTTCTCTCTTTATCAATGACAGACGGACGACGCGCTCCTCGATACGACACCGCTCAGGCCTGCGAAGAGCTGGCCGCAGCCGACCCTGTTTTGGGAAAATTGATCGCGCGCGCCGGCCCCTTCACACTGCGGCTCAAGAGCCAGCACTCGCCGTTTGAGGCACTGCTCGAGTCCATCATCTACCAGCAACTTCACGGCAAAGCCGCGGCTGCAATCCTCAAACGGCTGCTCACATTTTTCGGAGAGTTGCATCCCGCGCCCGAGCATCTGCTCGCCGCCCCGGAAGATCGCCTGCGCGGCTGCGGACTCTCCGCAGGCAAGCAGCTCGCGCTGCGCGATCTGGCCGCGAAAACCATCGACGGAACCGTCCCCACGCTCCAACAAATTCGCCGCATGAGCGACGCAGAAATCATCGAGCGCCTGACGAAAGTACGTGGCATCGGTCCATGGACCGTCGAAATGCTGCTCATCTTCCGCCTGGGCCGACCTGATGTACTTCCAGTGAGCGACTATGGCGTGCGAAAGGGCTTCGCGCTGACTTTCCAGCGCCTGCCAAAGAGCAAACCCTTCGACGCATCCATGCTCGCCAAACCCGCCGACATGCTCAAACGCGGCGAACGCTGGAAGCCTTGGCGATCCGTAGCGAGCTGGTATCTGTGGCGTGCCTGCGACTTGGCTGGAAAGGCATCTCCGCCGCCGGATTGATTGCGGAAGCAACGTTGCTTACCCAGGCACGCTGCTACTCCGCGACCATCGGGAGCGGCCACGCGAAGCAGTCGCCCGTGCGGCCAGCACCGGTATAATGGAGTGTTCGGCACTCGTACATATTTTTTAGGAGCACTCGATGCCTCTTCAGACCACCAGCAAGATTTGGCACAACGGCAACCTCATTCCCTGGGAGAAGGCCACGATTCACGTCATGAGCCATGTGGTTCATTACGGATCTTCGGTTTTCGAGGGGATTCGCTGCTACGGGCAGCCCTCGGGAGCCGCTGTTTTTCGCCTTCCGGAACACATGCAGCGCTTGCTGGACTCAGCCAAGATCTATCGCATGCCGATTCCCTACTCGCTGGAGCAGCTTTCGAACGCCGTGGTCGAGCTCATTGAGGCCAACGAAGTCGCCCCCTGCTACATCCGCCCAATCGCGTTTCGCGGATACGGCGAAATGGGCGTCAACCCGAAGAACTCGCCCGTCGAGGTATACATGGCGAACTTCCCGTGGGGTAAGTATGTCGCTGGCGACTGTGCGGACGTCTGCGTCTCCTCGTGGAACCGCTCCGCACCGAACACGACTCCTTCGCTGGCCAAGGCCGGAGGCAATTACCTGAATTCGCAGCTCATCCGCATGGAAGCTGACGTGAACGGCTACGTGGAAGGCATCGCGCTCGACGTGAATGGATACCTCTCCGAAGGCTCCGGCGAAAACCTCTTTATTGTTCGCAACGGAGTGCTCTACACAACTCCGCTCGCAAACTCGGTACTGTCAGGCATCACGCGAGACTCAGTGCTGACGATAGCCCGTCATTTTGGGATCCCCGTGGTGGAGCAGGCGCTGCCTCGCGAGTTGCTCTATATTGCCGACGAGGTTTTCTTCACCGGCACCGCGGCGGAGGTCACTCCTATCCGCAGCGTCGACCGCATCATCGTCGGTGACGGCAAGGCCGGCCCCATCACGCATCAACTGGCGGAGGAATTCTTCGGCATCGCGAACGGACTGCGTCCTGACCGCTTTGGCTGGCTCACACCAGTAAACGTGAACGCGGAGCAGGCCGTAACAGCATAGCTTTGACCCAACCAACCAAAAGCCCGGCGCAATGCCGGGCTTTTCCTATTGATGAGCACTGTCAAGCTTGAACTGGTAAGCGACGATTTCCTTCAGCGTGCTGTAGGGCAGTTGACCATTCGCAAAGTTCCCTATCGCAATCAGGCGTCCGTCGACGAATATCGTGGGTGTCTCGTCAATGTTGAGTTCCTTGCCAAGCTTCATCGCGGCATCAACAGCGTTCTTCGCCGCCTCAGTATAGGAACAGGAACCAATCTTCGCAGCACTCAGCCCGACCTTGGTCGCGTCGTCGCCCAGCGTGGCATCGGATGCGTCAGGCGTGAGCCCCTGCTGGTCCTGGAAAACCTGGTCGGCAAACTTGAAGAATGTCGCATTACCGTTCTGCTGCGCTACGCATTCGCTGTAAGCCGCCGCCTTGTAGGCCTCAGAGTGGATGCTGGTGAGCGGGAAGTTTTCAAAAACGAAGTGCGCCTGCGGAAAGTCGCTAAGCAGCCGGTCAATGATCGGCTCCGCAGCTTTGCAGTGCGGGCACTCAAAGTCGGCAAACTCCACGATTTCATCCTTCTTGCTTGCTGCGCCGCGGCTGGGGCCATTGGCTTGCTGCTCAAGCATCGCGCGGTTTGCGGCATAGGGATGTGCGCCGAAGTCGAGGATGTCGAGATTGCTGGCTATGAGATGCCTGCCATCGGGCGACACCAAAAAGCTTGCTGTGCCGATCTGGTGCTGCGGGTCATTTTTCTCCGCCACCTCAACCACGATGCGGCTGACACCAGTCGCGGCCGTCTTCTCAATGGCCCAAACCTGCCAGACACGGTCCGGATCGTATCCCCAGGATGCTTTTAGAAACGCCTCTACTGTGGCTCTGGTCGGCGTCACAGCGGTAAAGTTGGCCGGACTTGGCGTAGGAAACTTGAGCGGCGCCGCAGCGGCCGAATCAGCGGTTGGCGATTGGGCTGTTGCTGCAAACGGTGCGGCGACGGTCGCGGCGGCAAGCGCCAGCGGAAGTATGGCCTGCTTTAAGAGATTGCGAAAATGCATGAGCTTCCTTTAAGAAGAGTATCGATTGGCCTGGTTTTCAGTGTAAGAGGTGTGACGGCCGATGGAAAGATTTGTAACCCGCCATAGCCGTTCGCCGCTAAACCTGCACCCGCGCCGCAATGGGAAAACGCCGCCCCATCCCAAATGCCTTGGGAGTCACCTTCAGCACTGGCGCGGCCTGCTGGCGCTTGTACTCGCTGCGCTCCACCAGCTTCACAACGCGGCGCACCATCTCAAGATCAAACCCGTGCAATTTGGCGATGCACTCCGGAGTCTCGTAGCGCTCGATATAGGCCTCCAGAATGGGATCAAGAACGTCGTAGGGCGGCAGCGAGTCGGTGTCCTTCTGGCCGGGGCGTAATTCGGCCGAAGGCGCTTTCTCAAGAATCGCCGCCGGAATGATTTCGCGCTCGCGATTGATGTAACGGCAGAGATCATAAACCTGAGTCTTGAACACATCGCCGATCACAGCCAGCGCCCCAGCCATATCTCCATAAAGCGTGCAGTAGCCGGTAGACATTTCGCTCTTATTGCCGGTCGTGAGCGCGAGCGCGTTGAACTTGTTCGCCGCGGCCATCAGCAGGTCGCCGCGAATGCGCGACTGAATATTCTCTTCCGTGATGTCAGGCTGCAGTCCGGCAAAGAGTGGCGCAAGCACCTGGTTGAATTGCTCAAACAACGTGCTGATGGGCAGCACCTCGAACTCTATTCCGAGGTTTTCGGCCAGCCGGCGACTGTCGTCAATTGATCCCTCAGACGAATAGGGACTCGGCATGCCGAGCGCGAGCACGTTCTCCCGCCCCAGTGCCTCAACGCCTATCGCAGCAACCAGCGCCGAGTCGATTCCTCCACTGAGCGCAATCACGGTCTTGGAAAATCCGCACTTGCGCACGTAGTCGCGCGTGCCCAGAACCAGCGCTCGATATGTGGCTTCGTCATCGGACTCCGGCTGAGGATGCACGTCCCCGGTGAGCGATTTGGTATCGACAAAAACAATATCTTCTTCAAACGAGGCAGCCCGGGCAATCACTTCTCCGTTGCGGTCCAAAGCCAGGCTCGAGCCGTCGAAGACCAGCGAGTCGTTGCCGCCAACCTGGTTCACCATAATCACAGGCTTGCAATGGCGGCGGGCAATAGCCGCCAGCATCTCCCGGCGCGTCTCCAGCTTGCCGCGCCAATACGGCGACGCCGAAATGTTCAGGACGATCGAGCCCCCGGTGCGCATCAGTTCTTCCACCGGATCAATGCTGTAGAGCCGGTTCTCCCAGAAGCTTTTGTCATTCCACGCATCCTCGCAAATCGTGAGCGCGATCTGTTCACCGCCTAGCATGAAGAGTTTCTGGTGGTGCGCTGGAGCAAAGTAGCGCTGCTCGTCGAAGACGTCGTAAAACGGCAGCAGCATTTTCGATTGAGTGAACTCCACTCGACCGTTGCGCAAAAACGCCGCTGTATTCATCACATGCTTCCCTGTCGAGCGATGCGCCGGAGTAACGTAGCCGCAAATAACGGAAATTCCCGAAGAAGCCGTCTGCGCCGCGATTTCTTCAATCACCTGGCCTGCGCGGGCAACAAAGGCTCTTCTCAAGCAGGTCCGCTGGAGGGTAGCCGCAAACAGCCAGTTCGGGAAAGATGACGAGGTCGGCTGAACCCTGCACCGCCTGCTCAGTAAATTTAAGGATCTTGCGGGTGTTCCCGTCGAAGTCTCCGACCGTGGGGTTGATCTGGGCGAGCGCGATCTTCACATCTATAAGTTTAGCAATCGATCAAGCGATATCCCAGCCCTTGGCTTGTCTCTCGACTGCTAGTCCTCGCAGACTCGCTCCCAGATGAGTTGCGCAACAATGGTGCTCATCCCCGACCGAATTGGCCCGGTGCGGAGCATCAGTGTATTGCCCTCGAACCTGTAGTGGCGAACCTCAGGACGGCCGATCCAGTTGGGAAAAAGGCTAACCTCAACGTGGTGCGTTACAGTTTCTTTCTCAACACTGTAGCGGCCCGTGTAGGCGATATACTCGCGGCGTCCCGCGCGACTCGCCAGCCGTAATGCTCCCGCTCCGCCACGCTCCTTCAGGGCCGAAGTGAGGCGCGCACGGCGAGATGGCCAGTCGTGGGCAGGACTCAGATTCCCGCTCATATAACCTTCTGCCGAGTAGAGCAGGTATCCGCGGACGGCCTTTCCCCACGGGTGTTCAACGCTCCCGTCCTCATGAATAAATGAGTAGTCGAGCAGACGCCAGGTTCCTATGAAATCGGCCGCGGTGACACTCATCGTACTCATGCTAGCGCCTGTTAATCCTATCAGGCACTAGGAAGCACCAGCGTATCAAGTTGAAGGAACTGGCGCAGAATCGCATCGGTTGAAGCTTTCATTTGGACCATCGTCCCGAAAAAGTGCGCCTTGCCCTGATGGAGGAAAAGCACGCGGTCGGCAAGACGATCCGCAAAGCGCATGTCATGCGTTACCACGATGCTGGTGATGTGCAGTTGGCGCTTGAGCTTCTGAATAAGATTTCCCAGCAGATGCGCAATTAGCGGATCGACCATCGTTGTCGGCTCGTCGTAAAGAATCGCTTCGGGCTGCGCGGCGAGCGCGCGGGCAATGGCAACGGAGCGCTTCATGCCGGTTGACAGATCGGACGGAAGCAGATCGCCCATGCCACTCACACCAACCATATCCAGCAATCCATTTACGATCTGCTGAATCTGATCCTCAGCCAGGTTCTTGCGCTCGCGCAATGGAAACGCAACGTTCTCGCCAACACTGAGCGAGTCAAACAGGGCGCCGTTCTGAAATACCATCGTTACTTTGTGGCGAACAGCCTGCAACTGCTTTTCATCGAATTGAACGATGTCTTCACCTGCGACAAGAATCTTTCCCGAGTCGGGCTTGAGAAAGCCCATGATGCTCTGGAGAGAGACAGATTTGCCGACTCCGCTTCGGCCCAGAATGCAGAGAGTCTCTCCGGCATTCACAAAAAAACTCACATCATCCAGAACCACCACATCGCCAAAAGATTTGGAGACGTGCTCAAAGGCGATATACGGCTGGGGCTCGCGGTGTGGGGAGCCTTCAACAATGGTCTCGATTGCGGCGCTTCCGGCCAGTGGCTTGCTCCAGTGTGCTGTAGATAGCTTATTGGATGCGGGTGGATTGCTCCAGCACCGCGTTCTGAAATTCCGCCGGAGTGTTCAGGTTGGCAAACCACCCATGCGGAGATGGCCAGGACTCGGCCGCCGCTACGGACTCAATATCAAAGCTGTCAATCGTCCCCGCGCGCTCCACGGCTCGCATTACTTTGGCATCACCCTCCGCGAGCGCCGTCCGCAAATGCGGCAACAAGGCCCGGCTGTAGACGGCGCAAAGCGGCTGCGGAAGCCCCTGCAAGCGGGGAATAGTCGCCAGCGCGTTGGTGATTTCCGCGCGCTGCGCCAGCCATACAAGAAACGACAGCGGCAACGCCGGAAGATCTATGGCCAGAAAAAGATTCTGCTCTGAGTCGCTGACCGCAAGCGCAGATGCGATACCGCCAAGAGGCCCGGCTTGGGGATAGGCGTCCGGAAGGACCGGCGCAAATGCCGCGAGATCAGGCCGCGAAGCCACTATGCGCGGCGCTTGCCCAATTGCACGAAGCTTATCGAGAGCATGTGCAATCAGCGGCTTTCCAGCAAATTCCAGCAGCGCCTTGTCTCGCCCCATGCGCATGCTTTGGCCGCCGGCAAGGACAAACGCGTTCACTTTCCTACTTCTTCAAAGAAGCTAATGATCGACTCAATACCGCGATGAAAATTCACGATGCTAAATTTCTCATTCGGCGCATGAAGGCCATCGTCCGGCAGCCCGAATCCCATCATGACCGACGGAATCTTCAAACTCCGCTCAAAGTCGCCGACAATCGGAATGGACCCGCCCGAGCGGATGAAAACCGTTTCCTTCTTCCATACCTTCTTCAGCGCGCGCGTGGCGGCCTGTATATAAGGATTCCCGGTCCCGATGATGATGGCCTCGCCGCAGTGGATAAGGCGAGCCTTGACCGAGATGCCGGCGGGCGCCAGCGACTCAACATACTTCTTGTACTGTGCAAATGCCTTGTCCGCTTCCATATCGGGAACGAGCCGCATGGATATCTTTGCAACCGCTTTGGCCGGAATCACCGTCTTGGCGCCAGATCCAATGAAGCCTCCCGGCATACCATGCACATCGAGCGATGGTCGCGCCCAGGTACGCTCCAGCACAGAGTAGTCAGTCTCACCGGTAAGCTTGCTCGAGCCGACCTCCGTCTTTCTGTAAGCCTCCTCATCAAATGGAAGCTGCCGCCAGTCTTCCAGTTCACGCTTGGTCGGAGGCCTCACAGAGTCGTAAAAGCCGGGAATCAGGATGTGTCCGGAGGGGTCCTTAAGCTGCGCAATGATCTGCGCCAGTGCGAAGAATGGGTTCGGCGCGGCGCCCCCGTACATCCCCGAATGCAGATCGGTTTTCCCGCCGCGGGCCTCAATTTCCGTATAGATCATGCCGCGCAGCCCCACGCACAACGTAGGCAAATCAGGCGCGAACATTTCCGTATCTGACACCAGCGCGAAGTCTGATTTGAGCCGATCAGCGTGTTTATGGACGAAATCCGCGATCTGTTCGCCGCCGACCTCCTCCTCGCCCTCAAAAATCACCCGAACATTAATGGGCAGCTTGCCGCCATTAGCCTCAAACAGAGACTCCAGCGCCTTGATGTGCATGTACATCTGGCCCTTGTCATCCACCGCTCCGCGAGCATAGAGGTTGCCGTCGCGCTCGGTCGGCTCGAACGGCGGCGAAATCCATTCATCGAGCGGGTCCGGCGGCTGCACATCATAGTGCCCATAGCAAAGGCACGTGGGCTTGCCTGCCGCGTGCAGCCAGTCACCATAAACCAGCGGGTGGCCGGGAGTTTTGATCACCTCGACATGCTCCATGCCGATGCGCTTCAATTCTTTGGCGATCCATTTCGCCGCAGCCAGCACGTCCCCCTTGTGCTCAGGCAATGTGGAGACGGAAGGGATGCGAATAAGCGCTTTCAATTCTTCGAGAAAACGGCCCTCGTTCTGGCGGGCGTATTCAACGGCGGCTGAGGACATGCGGACTCCTGAATCCTGATTGCTTCAAACCAAGAAGTATAAAGGACTGCGCGCAATTCCCGTTATGCCAGCCGCTCCCGCAACGACTTGATTTCGCGGCTGAGCTCTTCCAGCCGGTCCAGCAGGATCTTCTGGCGGTCTTCATCCACTGACGGCTTCCGCCCCTCAACATAGAATGCGCCGTTGGGCTCAAGAACGCATGTGGCGACTTCATCAACAGTCTCGAACCCCTGCCGGTGCAGCACCGCAAGGAGATCTTCCTGACTCAGCAGCTCTTTTTTAAGGGCGTAATTGTCCAGGCGGCCGTTGGTAATCAGGCGTCGCTCCACGCCGCCCAGCATATGGTTGAGTCGCGGCGAGGAGTAAAGCACGCGCACCACGATCCAGTTCATGGTAAGCAGCGTGGCCGCCCCAATGATCCCTCCCGACAGCGAATTGTCGTTGCCGATAATGGCGTTCTGCACGGTGTTGGAGAGCGAGAGCAGCACAACCAGATCGAATGGGTTGAGCTGCGCCAGCTCGCGCTTGCCGAAGACGCGCAGCAGCAGAATAAGCGCAATGTAAACCAGAATGGGGCGGATGATCTTTTCAAGAATAGGGATCGGAATCAGGAACATGTCGTGCCACATGGCCGGGAACCTCGCGAATTAAGGCTTACGGCATTCTCGCAGATAACCTGCGCTCGCTTCTTTCCGAGCCTCAGTGAGACGCCTCAATGCGCAAAAGTGTACGAGAGCTGAAGCCCATGTCCGTTGGGAGTGGATACGGTCGAGAGCGAAACATAGCCCTCTTCGCGCGAGCGGCGACGCTCCACATAACCGCCAATCAGATATCCGAAAACGCTGCCCACGAGCACGTCAGACGGAAAATGCTGGCGCGCCATAATACGCGAAACCGAAACAGTGGAGGCCAGCCCATAGGCCAGCACCCTGGTCGCGGGGCCGTTGTACTGGGTAGCCACAACGCGAGCGAATGCCCAGGCTGCCATCGCGTGCTCCGACGGCATCGACGGGCTGTCAGGCCAGGTGCGCGTGCCATGCGGCCAGAAGCGCCCCGTTCCGTCGCCCTGCTGCGGCCCCTGCCGGTCGATGGCATACTTCAACCCCTCGTCCGTAATGGTCGCATCCAGCGCCGCCTCACCCGCGAGCACCGCCGTCTCGCGCATCAGGTCGTTATGCGTGTATCCGCCGATGAAATATCCTGCCCCCTCGGCAGCAAAGGGCAGATAAAACGCACCGGCATTGGAGAGAGTCTCGAAGTGCTTCTCGCGCTGCGGATCGACGCCAAGGGTGCGCATCGCATGCGCATCGTAGTCAATCGCAAGCCCCGTGGCGACGCCAAAGGGAGCGATCCAGAGCAAGTCCTTGCGCGTCATCCGGGACGGGCTGGCGAGAATGCCTTCCTCATCCTGAAACGTGTGGACCACACAAACTTTTATCGACTTCAGCGCGCACTCCGGCACCGGAGCGTTTTGGGCAACCGCCAGAGATGGCGCAAGAACTGCGAGGGCAAGCAGGGGGAACGAAAATCTCATGGGGGACAGTTTGAGATTATCATCCATCGCGTTCGGGGTCCCCACAAACACGTGCTTGTTCGTGGGGTTGAAATTTATGCCGACTGCTCCACTAATGGACCATGGGTCTTCGCCGTGGGCAGCGGCTTTTTCTCCTCAGGCGGAGGCGGATCTCCGATGCGTTTCACGTAGCTGCATGTAATATCGCTCGCCGCTTCGTCCTTCTTGGCGCGCTTCTTGGGCTTCGCTTCTTCATCGGACGAAGGCTTCTTGTTGTTCGGGCAAACCAGGTACACGCCGGACTTCAAGGTCTTTTCCAGCAGGTACGGACTGCCGCACTCAGGGCACTTCTTCTCCACCGGCTTATAGTTCGCCGTAAAGTCGCACTTCGGATACTCGGAGCAGCCATAAAACAAATTGCCGCGCCGCGCCTTTTTCTCCACAATGTCGCCCTCGTGGCACTTCGGGCACTTCACGCCAATGGTGTTCTGCTTAATGTACTTGCACTTGGGATACCCCGAGCACGAGACGAACTCGCCATACTGGCCGTGGCGAAGCACAAGCTGTTCGCCGCACTTCGGGCACTTTTCGTCGAGCGGCTGCGGTGGCTTCTGCTGCTGTTTCTGGTTTAGCCGGCGAACCGTCTTGCACGGTGGGTCCTCGTTGTAGCCCGGGCACGCCATATAAGGTCCCCACGGCCCGTTGCGAAGCACCATTACACGGCCGCAGTTCTCGCAATACTCCTCTTCCTGCTCTTCTTCGCTCGCAACCGTCAGGTGCGGCTTGGCCTCAAAATTCTCCTTGGTGAACGTGCAGCTTCCCGGCTTCTTTTTGTCATACGCGCTGCATGCATAGAAAGACCCAAACTTGCCCCACTTCAGCAGCAGCGGCGAGCCGCAGAGGTCGCACACCTGGTCGGTGGGCTTCTCCATGCGCTTGATGTCTTCCATCTTCTTGTCGGCTACTTTCAGTTCTTTCTCAAAGTAGTCATAGAAGCCCTTGAGCAGGTCGGTCCATTTCTCTTTGCCTTCTTCAATGTCATCCAGCTCTTCTTCAAGCTTCGCCGTGTACGTCTTGTCGAAGATGTATGGGAAATTCTTCACCAGCAGCCCATTCACCACCGTGCCGATCTCCGTAGGAACAAACGGCCCACGCCGACCGCCAATCTTCTGCACATACTCGCGGTCCTGAATGGTGTTGATGATGGAGGCATACGTCGAAGGCCGACCGATTCCCTGCTCTTCCAGCTCCCTCACCAGCGACGCCTCGTTGTAACGCGGAGGAGGCTGAGTGAATTTCTGCTCAGGCTTCAGCTCCTGCAGCGCGAGCGCGTCCCCTGCATTCAGTTCCGGCAGCTTGTTGGCCAGCGCCTCGTCATCTTCGTCCTTCTTGTCCTTCGCTTCTTCGTAGACCTTCAGGAATCCATCGAATTTGAGCACCGATCCCGTAACGCGGAAATCGTAGGCGCGATCCGCTTTCGCCGCAATCTCGACTGTGGTCTGGTCGAACACCGCAGGCGTCATCTGCGAAGCGACAAAACGCTGCCATATGAGCTTGTAGAGCCGGTACTGCTCATCAGAGAGGCTCTTGCGAATCTCCTCCGGGTGCAACTCCGGATTCGACGGGCGAATGGCTTCGTGCGCATCCTGCACATCCTTCTTTGACTTGTAGGCATTCGGCGCTTCGGGCAGGTATTGCTTGCCCAGCTTCTTGCCGATCCATTCGCGCACCGACTGGATGGCTTCCGGCGCTACACGTGTGGAGTCAGTACGCATGTAAGTAATGAGACCTACGGTGTCGCCGCCAATGTCCACGCCTTCATACAGCCGCTGCGCAACACCCATGGTCCGTTTCACATTAAAGCCAAGTTGGCGCGAAGCGTCCTGCTGCAATTTGCTGGTGGTGAACGGAGCAGTGGGATTACGCCTACGCTCCTTGCGGTCCACGGTCTTAACCGACCACGCAGCCTTCTTCAACTGCGCCACAACTTCATCAGTCAGCTTTTGATCAGGCAGCGCCGGAGCATCTACCGTCTCCACGCGAGCGCGCTGGCCGTCGATCCCGATAAAGTGCGATGTAAATTCCTGGCCTTTTGACGAAGGAGCCAGCACCGCATCAATCGTCCAGTACTCGACCGCCTTGAAAGCCTTGATCTCCTCTTCGCGCTCCACAATCAGTCGCACCGCAACTGTCTGCACGCGCCCGGCCGAAAGCCCGCGCCGCACCTTGTCCCAAAGCAGGGGAGAAATCTGGTATCCCACGATCCGATCCAGCACACGGCGCGTAGTCTGCGCGTCCACAAGGTGCTGGTCAACATCGCGGGCATGATTGAACGCAGCCTTCACCGCCTTGGGAGTAATTTCGTTGAACGTGACGCGGTGAATCGCATTCTTCTTCACGGAGCTGCGCAGCTCTTCCTCAAGATGCGCGGCAATCGCTTCGCCTTCGCGGTCAGGGTCAGGCGCCAGGTACACGCTGTCCGCGCTCTTCGCCAGCTTGCGCAGGCGGTCCATAACTTTTTCTTTACCGGGAATGACGATCAGCTCCGGCTCAAACGTCCGGTGCTGCAGCTCCACGCCAATCTTGTTCTTCGGCAGGTCCTTCACGTGGCCCACCGACGCTTCAACCTGAAAATCTTTCCCGAGATATTTGCCGATCGTCTTGGCCTTCGCGGGCGACTCAACGATCACAAGTGATTTGCTCATTCTTTTCCTTCACAACAGAAACGCATATTACCAGAAGCCGCCTCCCGAAGCTGAAGCACTACTAGGCTCCGGCAAGAAGCGGCTCTCGTCTTACCTTCTTCTTATTACGATGGCAGAGTCGGATCTGTTCAGAACGTTTTGACGTAGTTCTTTCCAGGAAGTTGCCTGACGCGCCCCGCCAGCTCCAGTTCAAAGAGCGCTGTAAAAATCTCCGAGGAACTGAGTTCAGGCTCCAGTTTTTCCATGATTTCGTCAAGTTGCAGCGCTTCATCATGACGAAGGACACTCATCACGCGAGTCTCATTTGGAGGCAGGGAGTCTTCTGCAAATAGGGATGCTGAGGTGGCCGAATTGGATTCAGAATCCTCCGGGCTGGTCAATTCCACGCGCACCGGAGTGGGCAGATCCTCCCAGACATCCTCCCACGTAGCCGTAAGCTTTGCGCCCTGCTTAATGAGCGTGTTAGGGCCCCACGCGTTCTTATTGGTTACGTTTCCAGGAACGGCAAACACATCGCGGTTCTGTTCCAGGGCGCAGCGGGCCGTCACGCGCGTGCCGCTGTACTCGCTCGCCTCGACCACCAGCACCCCGACGCTCATCCCGCTCAGTATTCGATTGCGCTTGGGAAAATTTTGTGGCGCCGGAAAAGTCCCAAGCGGGTACTCCGAAACAATCGTTCCGCCACCCGCAATAATTTGCTCCGCGAGCGATTTGTTTTCCTTCGGATAGATCACGTCAATCCCAGTGCCCCACACCGCAACCGTGGGCCGCTTTGCAGCGATGGCTCCCTTGTGAGCAGCAGTGTCCACGCCGCGAGCCATGCCGCTCAGGATAATGAGGTTGCCCTTCATAGCCAGATCGCGCGAAAGCATCTCGGCCATACCGCTGCCGTATGGCGATGGATGCCGCGTCCCAACCACCGCAATCGACGGCTTCGCCAGCAGCGCCGGATTGCCGCGAATCCATAGCACCACGGGCGGATCAAAAATTTCGCGCAGCCGCTCCGGGTAGGCGTCGTCTCCAATCGTAAGAAAAGTGCCGCTGGTCTTTGCAAGGCCCTCGATTTCCGAATCCGCAGCACGCCGTGCAGCGCCGCTAAATAAAAATTGCGCGCTCTCCGCTGGAATTTGCAGCGACTCCAGCTCGGTAAGGCTCAACGAAAATATCTTCTCCGCCGAACCGCAGCGCTCAACGGCGCGCAGAATACGGCGCGGCCCAAGCTGCGGAGTAAGCGCAAGCGCCATCCAGCAGAGGCGTTCTTCCTCCGTGTTCGAGCGAGCATTAGTTGGAATTGCGGCGGCGGTGGTCATTTTGCTAAGGCAGGATATTCGGAGCCTAGCGGCGTCAAAATTTGAAGTCAAGGAAAAGCACCGAACTGCCCGTTACGGTTGGTACACTGGCAGGTGAGACCCTTTGCCAAAAAACTGGTGATTGCGGCGATCGACTTCGCCAACCCAGCGCCGCTCATGTGGGACTTCGAGCACGCTCCCCGACAAGAGGAATTACTGGGCCGGTATGAAATCGTCTCGTCAACTCCCTCGGAGTGCGCTCGACGCCTTCAGGCGGGAACCGCGGACATAGGCCTGGTTCCCGTGGCCGCGTACGCCGGAATACACGAAGCCGCAATCATTCCCGGATGCGTCATCGCATCGCTCAACCATGTGCAGTCGATCCTGTTGGTGGTGAAGCGCAACGTCGGCGTGCGCGCCGCAAAGCGAGTCGCCCTCGATACCGCATCCCTGACCTCGGCCGCATATACACGCATTTTCTTCAGCAAGCTCTGGAAGACGACCCCTGAATTTACGCAGCATCCCCCCGATCTCGACGCGATGCTGCACTCAGCAGATGCCGCCCTGTTAATCGGCGATCCGGCGCTGCTTGCATTGAAGGATCAGGAGGCCCGTGAAGAACAAACCGGCGAGCCGCTCGACTACATCGACCTCGCCCACGAATGGCGAGCATGGACCGCAACTCCGTGGGTGTCTGCCTTCTGGGCCGTACGCGAAGCGGCCTTCAGCCCGGACGCGGTGACCCGCGCGCAGTTAATTCAGGATTTTCAGCAATCGCGCGATCACGGCCTCGCTCACATCGACGACATTGCCCGCGAGTGGTCGGCACGCATGCCGCTTTCCACCGGCGCGCTGCGCGCTTATTTCAGCGAAAACATCCACTACCTGCTGGACGAGGCATGTCTCGAAGGCCTGAATTTGTTCTACCGCTACGCCGTCGAAAGCGGCGCGCTGGATTCAGTTCCGCGACTTCATTTTCTGTGAGACTGGTTCTTGTGAGAATGGCAAGTAAAATGGCCTAGGCGTCACTGAAACAAAATGTAAGGGGGTACATCAATATCCGTGTCACTCAAATCGGCATCATTCTTCTCCAGCATCCTCTCGCTTGCATTTCTTCTTATCGTCTTTGGCGCCAACCCCGCAGGTGCCGCTGCCGCGCAAAAAGTCAAATCGCGCCCATGCGATCTCTTTGCGTCAAAAACGCCCTGCGTTGACGCCATCAGCACCACCCGCGCCCTCTATCGCAACTACCATGGCCCGCTCTATCAGGTCACGCGCCAGTCCGACAACGCCACTATCGATATCGGTCTGCTACCCAGCGGTTACGCCGACGCGGCAAAGCAGGACGCCTTCTGCGCCGACACGATCTGTACCATCACCAGACTTTACGATCAGTCTCCTAACCATAATGACCTCACACCCGCGCCTCCCGGCGGCGCTGCCCGCGGTCCCAGCCCCAACGGCTACGACATTCCCGCCCGCGCCGACACCCTGCCTGTCACCATTGCTGGACACAAGGTCTACGGCATCGCCATATCTCCGGGTATGGGTTATCGCAATGACAGTCCGAAAGGCACCGCGGTTCAGGGAGAACCCGAGGGCGTCTACATGGTCACCTCCGCCCTGCATCTCAACACCAAATGTTGTTTCGACTACGGAAACGCCGAGACCAATAATCTCGATAACAACGCCGGTCACATGGACGCCATCAACATCATGTGTCAAAGCGCGGCGCCGTGCGATCCGATAGCCGGGCTCGACATGGAAAACGGCATCTACGGCAAACTCAAAGTCCCGGACGGCACTTCTTTCGTCACGGACATGGGTGCCAGCGACGGCCAGCATACTTATGCCATCTATCAGGGCAACGCTCAAGCCGGGCCCACGACTACGACCGGCAGAATCCCGCTTCCGGCAGGCTACCAGCCGATGCAACAGGAAGGAGCCATCATTTTGGGCACCGGCGGAGATAACAGCAATTGGGCGACTGGCTACTTCTTTGAAGGCGTTATGACGAAAGGAATGCCGGGCAACGCGGTTCTCAAAAAGGTGCAGAAGAACATCGTGGCCGCGCAATACGCTGGCCATCTTCAACCCTGATTCCGCAAGAATTCCATCGAGCGGTGCATTTGTTGTTGAGAATTGAAGAGAAAGAGCGATACAGGAGAGGACCGCGCGAGCGGTCTTTTCCATTTTCTCTTCATCCGGACGAGAAGGTCGGCTTTCAGTGCATCTCAGACGTGGGACACAAAGAGTGGCCCTCTCGCGGTCAAATCTCCCAGCGCAGCAGCGTTGAGCCGACAGTGAATCCTGCGCCCACCGTGGTCGCCAGCACCAGATCGCCCTTCTTCAGCCGGCCATCTTCGCGCGCCGTCTGCATCGCCAGTGGAACAGTTCCCGCAGTGGTGTTGCCAAAGCGGTCGATGTTAATAATCACCCGGTCTTCCGGCAATTTCAGCCGCTCCGCGCTCGACATAATAATCCGCTTGTTTGCCTGGTGCGGAATAAAACAGGCGAGATCATCAATGGAAACTCCATTACGACTCAGCACCGTTTCCGAAGCCTCAACCATTTTGCGCACCGCAAACTTGTAGACTGACTGCCCATCCTGGTGCACGTAATGCATCTTCTTCTGCACTGTTTCACAGGTCGAAGGATTCAGGCTCCCGCCGCCCGGCATCTTCAGCGAGTCTCCACCCGACCCATCCACTTCATGCACAAAATCGATCAGGCCCACTTCGCCTTCAGCGGTAGGCTCCAGCAGCACTGCCCCGGCTCCATCGCCAAAGAGCACGCAGGTAGAGCGGTCCGTATAGTCGATGATCGAAGACATCGTATCCGCGCCAATCACCATCACCTTCGAATGTGCGCCGCTCTCCACCAGCTTCGCCCCAACCTGCAGCGCGTAGAGAAAGCCCGAGCAGGCCGCCGAGAGGTCGAATCCCCACGCCCCCTTCGCGCCCAGCCTGTCCTGCACCAGGCAAGCTGTCGCCGGAAAGAACATATCCGGAGTCACCGTCGCAACAATGATCGCCTCAAGCTCGGTAGCCGGGATCCCGCGCTCGGCCAGGCAGCGCTCCGCGGCTTCCACCGCCAAGTCGCTCGTGGCCTTGCCTTTGTCCACAAGGTGCCGCTCGCGAATGCCGACACGCGAGTAAATCCACTCGTCGGAAGTCTCGACCATCTTTTCGAGATCCTGATTCGAAAGCACGCGAGGCGGAACATAGGTTCCCAGGGCGCTGATCTTGGCGCGTCGAGACGCATGGGGACGCACAGCAATGCTCAATGAGGTTCTCCACTGAACTTGAATAAAGAGTTATTGTCGCCGAGCGGTTTGTCCGCTGTCCATTAATCACTCTGTAAGGATTATGTAACGTCCGGGAGAGACTTATGTACCGGGGAACCTACTGCGCACGCACTGGCCCGTTACCGTTGCTTCCTTCCGGACCTGGCGGGGTTGGCGGGATTGCGCCGCGTAGGACCCGGCACACCCCTAATCATAACACCGCAAACAGCGGTGCTAAACTCTCACCAAGAGGCACGGAAATGGCGACTCTCCCCGCACATTCACACATCCCGGTTGAGGTTTATCTCCATTCCTCCTATGAGCCTGATGCTGAATATGTTGACGGGGAGATCGAGAAACGTCCTATGGGTGAATACGATCACGCTGCCTGGCAGGAAGCCATTGTCTTATGGTTTAGGCAACATGGCAAGGAATGGGGCATCCGAGTCAAACCAGAACTCCGCGTTCGAGTCGCTCCAAGCCGCTACCGCGT
>DASZAG010000090.1:0-12192 GCA_035945555.1 Acidobacteriaceae bacterium | reverse complement strand
CTGTCACGGCAGAGGTCGCGGGTTCGAGTCCCGTCGTCCCCGCCATGCGTTCCAAAAGAGTTGCGGAACGTGTGGACCTTAAGTGACAACGAAATCTGGGCACAATAACCTTCTCAGCCTGTATTATGAGCCCGTTTTTTTGAATCCGTTGTGCACATGCCTGCCGCTTTTGTTCTCGCGTTGCAGCTTCCTTGCGAAGGGATTTCCAGAGAGTGTGGGCAGAGTGGAAAGCCGGCTTCTTTGGCTTCCCATACTCAGTCATTTCCATGGCCTGCTTTGGAAACGCGTTTCGCAGAGTCACAATCACCGCGAAGGCGCGTTTGCAGAACGGCAACAATATGTCCGAATGCCGACTGCGCGGCCAAGCGACGAGGAAGTCATTCATGAGGATTGATGCTTCCGATCATTTCAGGATCGCTGAACAAGCTCTTCGCCCAGTTATCGCCAAGTGCATCTATTCATCCCAATCGTCCTCCACTGGAAGGCCTTGGCTGCGACGCGCATCATTGACGGCTCTTCGGAGGAACGAGGTTTTCCCTTCGGTATATCGTGGCATGTTGTCACGATATGTCACCGCCAGTTTCACCTTCAGCTCTTCGTAGGCACGGGCGACGTCCGGGTGTCCGATCAGCCAGTCGCGGAACAATAGTTCATTCTTCAGCGGCCAAGTTGGCGAAATGACCAGGTGTAGATGGTAGGCGGGATCTGGTCCTTCCGTCGCTTTCCGAAAGAAGCGTCGTTTGGAGAAACCTGCATCGATCTTGAGATACCCCGCGCTTACTAGGCGCTTCCAAAGCGCGTCCGCCTGATCGAGAGATTCGACAGGAGCCATCATGTCAATGATTGGCTTTGCACTGAGCCCCGGAACAGCGGTGCTCCCATAGTGTTGAAGGTCGTCCGCAATGCGGCCGAGGAATGGCCTCAGCAACTCGCGCTCTTTCGAAAAATATTCCGGCCAGGACGGATCTGGAGGCGCGATGGTGACATATCCGAGCTCTCGCCTCGCATGTTCCGGATCGGGCATCAGCTTAGTTTAGCCGTTCAGGAAGGATGGGGACGCTTCCAATTGCAGCAAACAACAAGCCACGCTGTTTGACAGCTTATGAACCACCCAAAAAGCGAAAGGGCGGAATCCCTTGCGGGAATCCACCCTCTCTATCCGATCTTGCGAAGACCTGGTTATCGGCACCGGGTCGCATTGAGTTATCGCTTCGGGTGAGCCGGACATGCTGTGGGCGAAGCCCATAACCGCCAACCACTTTCGCTGCGACTTGCAATGCAAGAGTTTCTTTGGATTGTCCCGCCACATCCGGTTGCCCGTTTGTTGCGTCGCTTTTCAGTTGCCTGAGTCACTTGCGGTTTCTGTTGCCAGTCCCCGCTCAACAACCCCTGTCTGCTCTCTTCTTCTGGAAGATTGCTCCTCCGTTGATTTGGATACTACGCTTGTCTCGCGCGAATGCAATAGGCTTCAGCGAATATTCCGTGTGGAAATCCGCAGTGCATTGTGGAAGCTGTGGAAATAAAGCTTCCAATCGCATATGGTGGATGCTTTGCGGGAGGCTCATGCGAAATCTTCTTTCCAGATCCATCGCTTTTTCATTTCTCGTCGCGCTGATCGTTCCTGTTCTCGCGCAACAGCAGGAGGATCCCGCTCGCGACTACGCCGGCTCCATGACCACAACCCAGTATGGAATCGTGGCCACCAGCCAGGCAGTGGCTTCTCAGGCGGGCGCCGCTGTTCTCGCGAAAGGTGGCAACGCAATCGATGCTGCCATAGCCGCCAACGCTGCGCTCAGCGTGATTGAGCCCATGATGAACGGCGTGGGTGGCGATCTCTTCGCCATTGTCTACGACGCCAAAACCGGCAACCTGTACGGCCTCAATTCAAGCGGATGGGCTCCGAAAGGGCTCAGCATCGCCGCTCTCAAGGCCAAAGGTCTTACTCACATGCGCACTATTGATGAAGTCACGGTTCCCGGCGCAGTCGCCGGATGGGCCGCCTTGCACGACCGCTGGGGCAAGCTGTCGCTCGCCGAGGATCTCGCGCCGGCAATCGCGCTCGCGCAGCAGGGAATTGCCGTACCCGAAACCGATGCTGAAAACTGGAACACCTACGGAATGCCGTTCGCCAGCAACCCGGAGTTTGCGCACGTCTTTCTGCCGGATGGCAAGGCTCCCGTCGCAGGCCAGCTCTTCAAGAATCCTGAACTCGCAGCCACGCTTCGCCGCATTGCGGAGCATGGACGCGACGGCTTCTATGAAGGCCCCACAGCGGATGCCATATTGAAACTTGAGCGGCAGCTGGGCGGCTTTATGCAGGCTGACGATCTCTCTGAGTTCCGCCCTCAATGGGTGCAGCCCATCAGCACCACCTACCACGGCTGGACCGTCTACGAAATGCCTCCGAACGGCCAGGGCGAAGCCGCGCTCGCCATGCTCAACATCATGGAGCAATTCCCGATCCAGCAGTGGGGGCACAATTCGCTCAAATCCCTTCACGTCGAAATTGAGGCCAAGAAGCTTGCCTATGCCGACCTGGCCCGCTACATCGGCGACCCCGACGCAACGCATATCCCCACGCAAATCCTCATCTCCAAGAGCCTCGCGGCAAAGCGCGCAAAGTTCATCACAGACCGTGCCTCATGCCATGTGCTTCCTTCAGACCTCACCGCCGAGCTTTCACATCAGGCGAGTGACACAACCTATTTCTCCGTTGTCGATCGCGATGGGACCGAGGTCTCGTTCATCCAGAGCAACGCGGGCGCCTTTGGAGGCGGCCTCGTCGCTCCCGGCACCGGCTTCGCGCTCCAGAACCGCGGAGGCGGCTTTACCATGCGGCCCGATCGCCCGAACACGCTGCGTCCCCGCACGCGCCCTCTGCACACCATCATTCCTGGATTCATGACCAACGGGAAGCGCCGCATCGCTTTCGGCATTATGGGTGGCTTCAACCAGGCGCAGGCCCACGCGCAATTTGTTTCAAACATTGTGGACTTCGGAATGAATCTTCAAGCGGCGCTGGATGCGGCTCGCTTCACCAAGCACGACTTCGGCGGCTGCGATGTTTCCGTGGAGAACGGTGTCTCACCGAACGTGATTGACGGCCTCAGGCAGCAGGGAAATATTGTCAGGGTTTGGCCGCGCTATTCACAGACCATGGGACGAGGCAATGCTGTTGAAGCAGATGCCGGCTCGACGGTGCATTTCGGAGCCACCGATCCTCGCGCTGACGGCGAAGCAGTTCCGGAACAGATGCCGTTTTAATCGCGGAACAGCTTTCTCTCAGGCCCGCTCGACCATTTCCTCGGCTTCTACAAACGGCAGAATGCACGCTCCCAGAAGTCCCGCGTCGGGGCCCAGCTCCGCGGGCAGAACGTGCGTGGTTCCAGCAGGATTCCGCGTGGCAATAGCGCTTCCCGGAGCAGTCAGCCTGTAGACGTAACTGCGGTGAAGCAATTCCTCAAGTACAGTGCTCTCCATTAAGTGCCAGGCTTGGGCCAGTCCGCCGCCCACAACATACAGGGGCAGGTTCAGTGTGTTCACCAGCGCCGCCAGCTCGATTCCCAGCGCACGGCCGGTGTCCACATAAAGCTGCTGCGCATCTTTGTTTCCATCGTCCGCAGCTTCGGCCAGCGAGTGCGCCGTCCATATGTTGCCCTTCAGGCCAGGAGCGCTCCCATTTTCGGCTCGCTCGTTCGCAATCCTCACCACTGCCGTCGCCGACGCGTACATTTCAAGGCAGCCATTGCTGCCGCACCCGCACGTCGGCCCGTCAGGATAGACAGTCGCATGACCGGCCTCGCCAGCCATCCCCGCCGCGCCATCCCATACTTTGCCATTCAGAATGATTCCGTTGCCCACGCCGGTGCCAAGTGTAAGCATGCAGAGCGAGTCAATCTGCATGGAGCGTCCGCGTCCCAACACGCATTCCGCCAGTGCGGCTGCATTTGCATCGCATTCCAGAGTCACGGGCCGCTTCAGTCTCGACTCGATTGCATCTCGCAGATCAAACCCATCCCAGCCCGTCAGATTTGGCGGGTTATGCAACACCCCGGCAGGAAGTTCCAGGGGCCCGGGCGTTCCAATACCGATGCCCGCGAGATCGAGCCGCGCCCCGTAGCGTCCCCGCAGCGTCTCGATGGCATTGCACATATCGCCGGCAATCGCATCGGGACCCGCACTTAGTCGGGTGGGCAGCAGGATGGTATCGATCAGGCCCTTTTTATTCGTATATGCGGCGATCCGCAGGTTCGTCCCGCCGAGATCTACCCCAATTGAAAATAGGTTTTCTTCCATTAGCTTCCTGCTCGGAATATACAGGAATGTGGGAACGTTATCATCTATACTCTGAGCCACGGCCCGAACCGCACCGGTCGCCCGAGTAGACCCTGGTTTCGCCTTCGCCGAGGGCATCTACCGCCGTGCTGATTCCAGCCTGTTTCGTCGCCGCGAACAACCGCTGCAAAGGCTCGTCCATCGGCTCTTTGGAGAGGGAAAAGCTCCCATAGTGCATCGGGATAAGGCACCGCGAATCAAGATCTAAAAAAGCCTGCACAGCGTCCTCGGGAGTCATGTGGACGCGCGTGAATCCCGCCGGGCTGTATGCGCCTATCGGGAGCAGCGCAACGTGGGGCGAGAGTCGTTTCCGGATCTCCTTGAATCCTTGGAAGTACCCCGAATCTCCGCAGTGGAAAACGCTGTGCGACCCATGCCGCAATACGTAGCCACCAAAGCCGCGATAGTTGTCGCGGATCACCCGTGCGCCCCAGTGCTGCGCGGGCGTCATTGTGATATCGATACCACCGAAATCGGTGGACTGCCACCAGTCCAGCGAGCGTACCTCAGAGAACCCAATGTCGCTCACCAGGTCTTCCACATTTTTCGGAACAATTGCTATCGGCGGTCTGCCTACTTGAGACACGGTACGGCGCACAACTTTCCGCAGCGATGGAATGTTCAGGTGGTCCATGTGTGCATGGGTCAGCAGAATCGCGTCGATCGGAGGCAGATCGTTGATGCGGACCCCCGGTCTGCGCAGCCGATGCACCAGGATCAACCAGTGAGCAAAGACTGGATCGATGAGGAGATTTAGGCCGCCCAGTTGGAGAAGAAAGGACGCGTGGCCGATAAACGTGATGCCGA
Source organism: Acidobacteriaceae bacterium (assembly GCA_035945555.1). GTDB lineage: Bacteria > Acidobacteriota > Terriglobia > Terriglobales > Acidobacteriaceae > Silvibacterium. Next base: position 7,050 of record DASZAG010000090.1, on the reverse strand, counting down.
GTTCTCCGGGTTCGGCGGCCAACGGCTTGTGCTGCGCTCCTCGTGCAAGACGGAATGCAGACTTTGCAACTATTTCGGCGGCGAATTTTAGTCGGGCTCTGACAGGTCCCTTGGGCAAGGCAGTCTCCGACATTATGGATGCCGGAGACTGCGTGAAAGTTGGGGAAAATTTACGAGATCGACTTACTGCTTCGGCGCGTCCGAAGCCGCCACAGCCGCTTCCGCAGCCTGAAAGCCGATCTTTGAGTGGGTTCCGTCGCAGAAAGGCTTGTTCGTCGACCCGCCGCAGCGGCACAGGGAAACCGCGGGCTTGCCGGTCAGATCCCATTCATTGCCGTTGGCGTCCATCAGTTTGATAGGGCCTTCCACGCGGAACGGGCCATTGGGACGCGCTGTGATCTTCACTTCACTCTCAGACACAAGTTGCTCCTCGTAAGAAGAATCTGTTTCGAGTGTATCGCGTCATGTTTCCTGCTGCTTGCGCTGGCGAAAAACCAGATACAGCGGAATGCCGAGCAGAATGATCCCGCTGCCGATAATCGAGTTCTTCAAATTCGAAACATAGGAATAGTAGAGCAACACCGCCGCCGCTGCGATAAACAGCGCGGGAACGACTGGATATCCCCAGGTCCGAAATGTCGTAGCTTCCGGAAGCTTGCGTCGGTAATAGAAGATCGTTGTCGAGGTGATCATGTAGAAGAGCCACTCCGAGAAAATCGCCAGCTCAAAAAGATGCTGAAAGCTTCCTACCGCCAGCAATAATGCCGTCGTCAGCATCGCCTGGACGATAAGCGAAGTGGACGGGCTCTGAAACTTCGGATGTATGTCGGCCATGCGCCGGAAGAACAGCCGATCTCGCGCCGCGGCAAAGGGAACACGCGCTCCAGACATCACTGTGCCATTCAGCGCAACCACAATGCTCAGCGCCATCGCGGCGGAAACCAGTGCAGCTCCCCATGGCCCGGTCACCGCCGCCAGAGCATCCACTGCCGGACGAGGTGACGCAGCGATCTGTGCCGCAGGCAAAATGTATTGGATCGCCGCATTCGTTGCGATGTACAGCACTCCCACGATACCCAGCCCCGCGATCAGCGCAATGGGAAGATTCCGCTCCGGCTGGCGCACTTCGCCGGACACCATCGTAAGGTCGTTCCATCCGTCGTACGCCCATAGCGCTGCGATCAACGCAATCATGAATCCGCTGAACCCGCCGTTAGCGTGCGGATAGTGTGTGCTGAAGTTCGCCCAGCGTCCGGTGGCCGCAGCAAAGCAGAACCCGGCGATTACCAGAATCAGCAAGGCCTTCAGCCACGTAAACACAAGCTGAAAGTCGCCGGCTTTCTTGATGCCCAGGTAATTCAACGCAGTAACGAGCCACGTCACCGTAATCGCGAAGATTTGTCCCCAGTCCAGCGCAAAGGGCACGCCCGGCACTCGATGGTTTATCCATGCGAAAGAGTGAAAGATCGCCAGCGTTCGCGCCAGTCCCATCGTCACCGTCGCAATCGACGCGGGCTTGGCCACCGCAAACCAAGTCCACATATAAAGGAATGCGGTCAGGTCGCCGTACGCTCTCCGCAGGTAGACATATTCGCCACCTGTGTACGGCATCATCGCGCTAAGCTCCGCATACGTCATCGCGCCAAACAGCGATAGCAGGCCGCCCACAATCCACGCCAGATAAACCATTCCGGATGAACCGGTGGCCAGCATCATTTCATGAGGAACAAGAAAGATACCGCTGCCAATAAGTGTCCCCACGACGATGGCCGTCGCATGAGAGGTCCCAAGAACACGAGGCAGATCGCGAGTGACGGTTTGAGTCGCTTTCAATTGCGATGTTTCTCCGGCGGCGAAGCTCCTTGCATCATACTTCAGCCGATACAGCAGAAATCAAAGGCAGGGTTACTCGCCCGGGCCGTTGCTCAGCACCGGCAACACGGCAATCGTCTCCGCGTCCGTTCCGTGAAAATGCCCATAAATTCTTTCTGCTGTCTTTTTCGGAACAACCGCTGTCAGCGCTTCGATGCCCGCTTGCTCCACGCTGCGCAGGCTGCCGAAATGTTGCAGCAGCCGCGTCCGCGTCAGTGCGCCCACTCCGGGAATCTGCAGCAGCTCTGAATCGCGGTCGCGCATCTCGCGCCGCTTGCGGTGGTAAGTAATCGCAAAGCGATGCGACTCATCGCGCACTCGTTGAATCAGGTGCAGCACCGGCGAGCGCCGCTCCAGCACAATCGGGTCATCCTCCTGCCCGTACAGATAGATCAGCTCCTCGCGCTTCGCGATCGACGCAAGCGGCTGCGTCGTCAATCCCAGTTCTTCCAGTGCCTGCGCCGCTGCGTGCAACTGTCCCAGCCCTCCGTCAATCAGAATCAGGCTTGGCATGGCGCGCTTCTCCTCCACCACGCGCTTGTAGCGTCGCGTCACCACTTCGCGCATCGCCGCAAAGTCATCCACGCCTGAGACCGTCTTAATTTGGAACTTCCGATAGTCCGACTTCTTCATCGCGCCGTCTTCCCACACCACCATCGACGCCACGGTCTCTGCCCCCTGAATGTGCGAAATGTCGAAGCACTCAATCCTTCGCGGCGATTCCGGAAGCATCAGCACATCCTGCAGCGACTCCTGAATCGCCCGCTGCGAGGGCTGCATCACGCGGAAGCGCTGGTCAAAGCTCTGCCGCGCGTTCTGTCCCACTAAATCCACCAGCGACCGTTTTTCGCCGCGCACGGGAACCGCAATCTCCACCCGATGCCCGCTCCGTTCCGCGAGCATTGCCGCCAGAACGTCACGATCGGCAAAGTCCACCGGCACATAAATCGCTCGCGGAACATACTGCTGATCGATGTAAAGCTGCTTCAGCAGGGCAGAGAAGAATGCTCCCGCCTCAAACGGCGGCGCCTGACCCCCCTCCGCTGCAGGCTGTTCGTCCGCATCAATCAAAAGCTCCTGCAAATCCTCCCAGAACAGATCCCGCCGGTCCACAATCTTTCCGCCACGAACGTGGAACAGATTCACCGCCAGCATCCCGTTCTCGTAGTGGTAGCCGAAGACATCTGCGTCATCGTTTTCCGCCGACGCAATCCTCTGCTTCTCCTGCAGTTGGCTTATCGTGATCAACAGGTCGCGATACTTCGCCGCCAGCTCAAACTGCTCCGCCTGCGCGGCTTCTTCCATGCGCTTCCGAATTGATTTGTCCAGCTCCGCCGCGCGACCCTCCAGAAACATCTGCGCATCGCGCACCGCCTCTCGATACGCCTCCGGAGTCGTCAGCCCTTCCACGCACGGCCCCAGGCACCGTTTGATGTAGTACTGCAGGCACGGCCTCGGATGGTACCGCGACAGGTCAATCTTGCAGCTCGGAATCAAAAAGCTCCGGTGAATCAACTCTGCAATCCGGTACGCCAGGTTTCCCGGAAAATACGGTCCGTAATACGCACTTCCGTCCTTCTTCAGCCGCCGCGTCACAAACACTTTGGGATACCGGTCGCCCAGCGTCAGCTTCACATACGGATATGTCTTGTCGTCCCGCAGCAAAATGTTGAAGCGCGGTTTCCGCTGCTTGATCAGGTTATTCTCGAGCGCCAGCGCTTCATGCTCGTTGTCCACCAGGATGTATTCCACATCCACAGCTTCCCGCATCAGCGAGCCCGTCTTCGCATTCGCCTGCGACGCCTCCAGCAGGTAGCTGCGAACCCGCGAGCGCAGGTTCTTCGCCTTGCCTACATAAATCACCTCGCCTTCGGCGTTCTTGTACAGATAAACGCCGGGGCCGGTCGGCAACACCCGAATTTTCTGCTGCAGGTCCATTCTGGAGGGGCTACCTCTTAGATTATCCGCCGGGCCTGCTGGTCGCGCCCGGGAACACAGCGGTTGATCTAGCGGTAGTCAGCTTCGTATCGATATAAGGTAAAAAATACTCGATCAGGTGAAAGTGAAGGCGTCTGCGGGAGACCCTCATTTTCACAGTAACTTTCTTGCCCTCAATAGTTTGAAGTTCTTACCCGGTTTGGCATCCGTGTTGCACTCCATGGCATCGGACAAAGTGGCGAGGGGGTCCTGTCCGGTATCTTTCAACACGCCCGATCCCCACTTTCCGAATACGGAGTTCGACCCTATGATCTACGAAAATTTTCCGAGCAAGGCCGTGATCACCGCTTCTGCCGTGGGCGCGCTTGCACTGCTGTTCGTCACCGGATGCACCACCAAGAATTACGTCCGTAGCCAGACCACTCCAATCATTCAACACACCAACGAACTCGACGACGCCACAGCCAAGAACGCCCGCAACCTCCACGACGTCGACACGCGTGCTCAGGCCGGCATCCAGCAGGCGCAGACTTCTGCCAACCAGGCCAGCCAACAGGCCACGCAGGCCAGCCAGTCAGCCACCCAGGCGCAGCAGGCCAGCCAGGACGCCGTCAACCGCGCAGACTCTCTTCAGAGCGTCGTAGCCAATCTCGACAACTATAAGCAGGTGGCAGACACCAGCGTCCATTTCGGTTTTAACAAGGCTGTTCTTACCCGCGACGACAAGGATGCCCTCGACAGCTTCGCTTCGCAAATCCAGGGCACCAAGGGCTACATCCTAGAAGTCACCGGCGGAACCGACTCCGTCGGCTCATCCCAGTACAACTATGAGCTCAGCCAGCGCCGTGCCGACTCCGTCGTGCAGTACCTGGCCTCCAAGTACAACATTCCTGCTCACAAGTTCTACCTCATCGGCATTGGTAAGGATCAGGCCGTTGCTCCTAACAGCACCGCCGCCGGCCGCGCCAAGAACCGCCGCGTGGAAATTCAGTTGCTGTCCAATGCCTCTGGTCAGGAGCCAACTGCTCCAGCGCAGACCAGCATGAACAGCCAGCCATCTCCCCAATAAGCACGCGTATTACCTTCACAAGTCCCCGGACTCTCCGAGTCCGGGGTTTTTTTGTCCCATCAATAAACAGGCCACCATCAGACATGGCGCGCCGTAGTATGATCCCAGCATCCACGGGGGCTGTAACGATATGGTCCCAACCAGGCATGACGCGCGTGTTGCAGGATGGCTCTACCTCCTCTTTGCCGCTCCCGGTCCATTCTGTTTGATGTACGTTCCCAACAAAATCATGGTCCACGGCGACGTGGCGGCAACGGCGGCCAACGGGCTCGCACATGAAACGCTGCTTCGCACAAGCGTCGTTGTCTGGCTGCTTGGAATGGCCGTTTGGATCGTCATGGCTCTGGCGCTTTATCGCCTGTTCAGCGGCGTCAGCAGGATGCTCGCATCATTGCTCGTCATCTTCGTTGCCATATCTGCGGGGATTGGCTGTATCAACGAACTGAACAACCTCGCCGCAATCGTGGTGCTGCGTGGTAACGAATTTGCCGGCATGCTCACGCAGCCGCAGCGCGACGCTGCTGCCGTCCTCTTCCTGCGGCTTCACGGCCAGGGCAATGTCATCAATGAGATGTTCTGGGGTCTGTGGCTGCTGCCATTCGGCCTGCTCATCATGCGCTCGCACTTCATCCCGTGGCTACTGGGCATCTGGTTGCTCATCGATGGCCTCGCCTGGATGGGCCTGAGCACAGTGGCGCTCTTGGCGCCACAATTCAGCGATCTGGCGTTCAAAGCCGCGCAGCCAGCCGTTCTGGCAGAACTGGCAGTGATGCTGTGGCTCATCACCATCGGTATCCGCATACCGGCTAATTTCCGAATAGCTGAAGCGCCCAGAGTCGCCGTTTCGTAATCGCCGCACCGCGGATTATGGGCGCCGAATAATATTGCAATCTTCGTCGTCCAACGAAGCGAGTCACGGGGCGTACACTGTTGCCCATATCTCCAACTGTGAGGCTCCTGTGCGCAAGGCTTCCGCTCTGCTTGTTGTCATTTTCTGCGCTTCGACCGTTCCACTACTGCACGCTGATATTGCCGCGATCCATACAGACGAGCTTCCCCAGGAGGATCTGACCGTGGAATAAAGTAGCGAGGCAAAGGGATGGTTACTGCTAATGGGTTGACCGCCAACTAGCACACGACCAATTCATACTTGCCTAAATGAATCTTCCGAATCCCCAACTCGTCTTGATATTCTGACCGGCACGGACCACACTCATGGGCGCTTGGGGCACAGGCATCTTTCAGGACGACACCGCCCGCGATATTCGCGACGAGTACAAACAACTGCTCGGCGACGGGCTCAGCGCCCCCCAAGCCAAAGCGCGAATCCTCGAGGCTTACAAAAGCTCGTTTGCTGATGCGGATGAATCGACAGTGGCTTGGCTCGCCCTGGCGGCCGTGCAGTGGCAGGTCGGAAGGCTCGACGATGACACGCTGCAGCATGCGCTCGCCGTCATTGAATCGGGATCAAACCTTGTCCGCTGGAACGCCAATCCAAAAGACCATGACAAGCGCAAGGCAACCCTCGAAAAGTTGCGAGTGCAGATTTCGTCGCCTCAGCCAGCCGAAAAGCGAATCAGGAAGGAGGTCCGCTGCGAGTGCCACTGGAGAATCGGCGAGCTCGTCTCCTACCAGTTGCTTTCGGGCAAACTCATAATCTTTCGCGTCATCGGTCACCACACGGACAAAGGCGGCAAGTATCCAATCTGCGAACTGCTCGATTGGGCCGGCGATGTGATTCCGCCTGCGGACGTGCTGCGGACGCTGCCGATCAAAATAAGCCGACCGCTATTTGGTCGCTCGATCTCGAAATTGATGCTGGTGGGGCTGAGCAAAAAGTGGGCTAAACGCCTTCAGGAGGTCGGTCTCACGCTGGAGCCCGCACAGACGCCGGAACGATGCAGCATCGAACATTTCAAGTATCTGGACAGATTTCTTAAAGACTGGTTTTCGCTGGAATAGAGCGTGTCAACCCCTCCCCACAAAAATTCTTTCTAACCTGCTGATTCTTAAGACTAAAATTCCGCACTCGCCATGCAGTTGAGTTTTCTCCATTCCGTATACTGGATATAGAGACAAATTCAACCCAAAGGGGACCGCCTGCGCGGTCCCTTTCCCTTTTTAGGAGGAAACCTCATGGCCAACGCCGCGCCAGTGAAAGCCGCACCACT
>DASZAG010000089.1:0-21964 GCA_035945555.1 Acidobacteriaceae bacterium | reverse complement strand
GCCGATGCCGGAGCAATCAGGCTGAGGTTGGCGCGGCTCAATGCAAACAGGAGAGAGAAGAAACTCACCGTGAGAAAGCCCACGCCAAACAGGAACCTGGGGCTGCTCAACACAGCCAGAGCGGCGCCCCGCAGGCCCCGCTTGGCTTTGATCACGTCGAGGTCGCCAATCGTCCGCATGGCCGATGCAATCAGTACGTCGCCGGCCGTGGCGGAAACAACAATCGCCGCGATCATCGCGGACTCAGCCCCGGCGTCATGTGGATAATGAACCATCATCGCGCCGGAGCCTCCAAAACCTCATGTTCATGCTTCTGTGGAATTTCCGTATAGGAAGGTCCACGCGCAATAAAGCCAACCGCAGCTGTAATCAGCACAATTCCCACCCAGCGCATGGGTGAAATGTGCTCGTGCTTCCAGAACCGCGCCAGGAGCGCCACAATCACGTTGCCGATCGATGTTGCCGGCAGCACAAACGTCAGGTCAGCCCACGAAAGGGAAGCGAGATAAGAGGAGAAGAACCCGATCAGGAGAGCAATCCCGATAATCACATTGGGAACCGCAAAGGCGGCAAACAGGGTCGAGAGGTGATGAATCGATACCGGTCCTACATCTTCCATCCCCAGGCTCAACAGTGTATCGCCCAGCGGAGCCGTCACCGCGACGATGCCCAGAATCATCCATCGCCGGAATGTCATTGTGGATTTGGTCATGAAAATTGTGGCCCAGATTCGGGAATACGCGACCGCTGGCCGCTGAGTTCCCGAATCGACAGACTTAGGCCTCGACCTTCGCCGGTGCTCCCGACTTGCCCGACTCACCAGGCCCGCCCGGGTGCTGGACCCTCGCCTGCTTCACCACTCGCCGACGCTGTGCTCTCAGCTTTAGGAACGACTTGGACTCGGCGTACAGCCGCTTCAGGTCGCGATTGACAATCGCCTTGCTCACCACGCGCCACGCCGCCTTCGGGCGGAAATAGTACTCGTCATAAAAACGATGCACCATCTCCAGCACGTATTCCTTCGGCAGGCCCGGATACTCCACGTGCGCAAGCTGGTGGCCACCGTCGTCGGCCATCGCGCCGTCGTTCACAATAAAACCGTTCTCGCGCGCAAAATCGTAGAACTCTGTTCCCGGATACGCGTGTGCAATCGACACCTGGATCGTCTCCACATCGAGCGTCTTTGCAAAATTGATCGTGTTGCGGATCGAGGCCTTCGTTTCGCCCGGCAGACCCAGAATAAAGTCGCCGTGGATCGTCAGCCCGAGGTCGTGGCAGTCGCGCACAAAGTCACGCGCCCGCTCCACCGTCGCACCCTTCTTGATGTTCTTCAGGATCTGCGGATCGCCGGACTCGAAGCCCACAATCAGCAACCGGCAGCCCGCCTCGCGCATCGCCTTCAGCGTCTCGCGGTCCGTCGTCACACGCGACGTGCAGGACCACGTGAGTCCCAGCGGCTTCAGTTTCGAGCAAAGCTCAATCGTGCGCGCCTTCTGGATGTTGAATGTGTCATCGTCGAAGAAGAATTCCTTCACGTGAGGGAACAGCTTCTTAGCATGGGCCATCTCGGCCGCTACATCATCAGACGAGCGCTTGCGCCATGCATGCCCACTTAGCGTCTGCGGCCACAGGCAGAAGGTGCATTGTGCCGGGCAACCACGCGTCGAGTACAGCGAAACATAGGGATGCAGCAGGAAGGGCACGTTGTACCGGGTCACGTCCATGTCTCGGGCGTATACATCCGTCACCCACGGCATCGCGTCCAAATCTTCCACCTGCGGACGATCCGGGTTATGCACTACCTTGCCGTCCTTGCGGTAGCTGATGCCCAGAATCTCGTTCAGGGGCTTGCCATTGGCAAACTCGACCACCGAGAAGTCGAATTCGCGCCGGCACACAAAATCGATCACCGAGCACTCATTCAGCGCCCGGTCAGGCGAGGTCGTCACCGGAGGGCCGACGAACGCAATCCGTATCGAAGGATTCGCGCGCTTAATGGCTTCGGCCAGCTTATGGTCGCCGGTCCACCCGATGGTACTGGTAAACAGCACCAGGAAGTCATAGTCCTTGGCAATCTGGATGGTTTCATCCGAGGAAACATGGTGAGGGGGCGCGTCAAGCAGCCGTGAACCCTCCAGCATACCGGCCGGATAGGCCAGCCATACCGGGTACCAGTAGGACTCGATTTCACGCGTAGCAGGCCAGCGCGAACTTGCGCCGCCATCAAAATTCTCAAACGAAGGTGGGTTAAGAAACAGCGTCTTAAGTGGCATGGCGTATAGCATCTAATTCTATCATTCAAAAGAGTGGGAAAGGCCCCCCGAACGGCCCGTATCGGGCGGGTTATTTCACGGGCGAATGTACCCAGCTGTCGATGGTCCCGAGCGCACGCATCAGTCCCAGTTGCGTCCTCATTACAGAGAAGTTCGCTTTCAGCACATCAAGGTGGCGCTCCTCCGTTTGAATGCTCGCAAGTTCCTCATCCCGCGGCGTAACCGGGGTCGCATTGGGTGATCCGGAGCCGTTCTTCAATTCCGACTCGACAGTATCCAGTTGCTCTTGCGCATAGGCGCTCTGCAGTTGCGCGAGTCGTTGCTGGGCCTTCAACTCGTCCAGGCTGTGCCGCATCGTCGCCACCTGTTCGCTGGTCTGGTTCCTCGCCTGGTCCGCTTCAGCACTGGCGTGTACGGCTTCAGCAGCGGACTCTCGCGCCTTCGCGCGCCTGCTGGCATCAAACAGCGGAATCGTGATCTGCACGCCTACATCGAAGTTATTGTGCTGGAATCGCTTGTAATACTCCTGGTAATTGTTGAACTCGGCGTAGCGGTTGTATTCCACGCCAAACCCAAACACCGGGCGATAGTTCTGCCTGGCGTCTCCGAACGAAAGCTCCAGCTTTGACTTAGCGTTTGCACTTGCCGCCTGAATGCCCGCATTACTCGTATCCGCAGTTTGAAGCAGCACGGACTCGCTGGCGAAATCGGGCAGGGCGGGAACGCTGATTGTGTTCGGAATGAAACTCGCGGCCGGCATCCCGGTCAAATGCGCCAGCTTCAGCCGTTGCGAATTCGCATCGTCCTGAATGTGGAACCGGTTCAGATCCACCTGCGCTGACGTGATCTCCGCCTTTGTCTCATCCATGCGGCTCGCCACGCCCGCGTTAAGCCGCTGCTGCTCAATGCTCACCAGCTTTCCGGCATCGCCCTTTTCGCGGTCCAACTCCGCCAGTTCAAGGGTGTCGGTCTCCAGTTGCAGGTACGCCGTCGCGCAGTCCAGTGCTACCTGGTCCTTGTTGTCCTTCAGGTTCAATTGGGCAGACTTCAGTGCCGCCCGCGCCGAGCGCACATAAGCTGGCTGCGAAAAGGAAAACAAGAGCGATTGCGATCCTGCATTGAAGACCGAAGGCTGCCCAACCGGAAATCCATAGGAATAGCCAACGCCTGAGCCAAGCGTGAAATTTGGAATATACGCGTCCTTAGTCTCAGAGAGCGCCGCCGCCGCGCGCTGAACATCCGCCGCCGCAATCCTGATTTGGGGGCTGTTTTGCAGCGCCAGATCCACAGTGGATGAAAGCGAGATCTGGCCCGACGCGCTCGATACTGCCAGCAGCGCCCATGCGCCCGCTCCCAGCCAACAGCAAATGCGCTTTTTCAATTGGATCAGTCCCCGTTGTGGATTGCCGCAGTCTCTACATAATTTGCGCTCAAGGCGCGAGCGGCTGCAAATTCACGATTGGCTCCCGCCTTGTCGCCGCTCTGCTTCAGCAGATCGCCTAACTCGGCATGGACTATAAACGCCGGCGCCGTCTCGTCCAGGGTCTTGCCGTTCAGATACTCCTGAAGCCATTGCGCTGCAAGCGCGGGTTCACGGTTGGCGCGGATCAGGATTGTAGCGCCGTCCACCAGCGCCGGCCCGCGATCCTTGTCCGCTGCCGCTCCTGTTTTCAGAGCTGCCAGCATCTCATCCCAGCGGCTGCATCTACGATAAAAGCTCCCCAGATCCATCCACGCCTGCGCCACAGATTCTGCCGAAGTCTTCGAGGTCGCAATCCGCGCGCGCCACTCCTGTTCCGCCGTGCCGTAGTCCTTCCTTGCCTCGGCAATCCGCGCGCGAAGCTCGTCCGCCCGCGAGAGATCAAGAGACGCAAGCCGCTGCGCGACCGACTCGGCCCGGTCGATGCCGCCGCCTAACATTTTGGGCGCCTGTACGTAATACTCGCCCAGGTCCGACAGTGCTGCCCGATTCTGTCCGTCAAGCGCGACCGCAGACTCAAACTCGGCATGTACCAGCTTCGCCGTCTGGTAAGCCGTCAGCAGCTTTGCCCGGCTCGCCTTTTCCCCGTAGGCGTGCCCGAGCCAGCGATGATACTCACTATTCCTCGGCTCAAGCTGCACTGCGCGTTCGCACGACGGAATCGCGTTCTGCCATTGGTTCTGAGCAAGATAAATGCGGCACTGAAGGTTCCATGCCGCCGCGTCGCTTGAATTCACATGGAGTGACGCGGCTACTGTCCGCAGAGCATCATCCGCCTGCCCGTTGCGGAAAGCGGCGCTTGCGGCGTCCATTCCATCGTGAGGAGCCGCAAATCCCGGCGTTCCGCATGCCATCAATGCGACGAGCATCAACGCCAGTTTCGTTTTGATCCCTTGAAGCATTCGCTACTTCACCTCTGTAACGGCCACGCCGTTTCCAATTGGCTGGCCATTGGTGCTGCTCAATGCGACCACATCGCCTTCTTGAAGCCCCTTCACTATCTCAACCTGCGTCAGGTTGAGATTGCCCGTCGCCACGTTTACGCGGTGCAGAACGCCGTCTCTCACGCGATACACATAGGGCTGGCCATTCTCCGTGTGCAGCGCATCCCTGGGGATATTCAGCGCGTTCGCTTCATCTGCCACCAGCGCCAAAACCCTCACATTGGTGCCCGGCAGAAGATCGTTATGCGCATCATCAATCGTTACCAGCACCACGCCCACATTACGTGTCGTATAGACGAGGATCGTCGAGGGAACTCGGGCGATATGACCGTGCCACTCCTTGCCCGGCTGCGCGTCCCACGCAATCGTCACCGGTTCGCCTGCTCGCAGCCGCCCAATCTCCGGCTCGTCAAAATAGGCGCGGATCTGCATCTTCGAGAGATTCGCCATCTGCAGCAAAAGACTGCCCTGATCCACATATTCAGTGCGCGAAACAGGAATCGAATACACCGTCCCGTCAAACGGCGCGCGCACCTCTGATTCACTCACGACCTGCTGCGCCGCCAAATACCCTGCCTGTGCCTGTGCCAACGCGTCCTTTGCCTGACCCAGATCGCCCGCGCTAAAGCTGCTCGTCGTTCGTTCCTGCAGGTTGGTCAGTGCGGCGTTGTCCGTATCGAGCCGACCCTGCGCCGCGGCCACTTCGCTGGCAGATGCTGCTCCCGTTGACTGCAACTGTTTCAGCGCCGCCAAGTCACGCTGTGCTTGGTCTCGGTCAATCGTCGTGCGGCTTACCTCGCCGCTCAGGGACAACTTCTGCGCCTGCGTGCCTCCGTGCTGCATCGCCTGGTAGTTCACCTGAGCGCTCATCAGCGCGGCCTTTGCTGTCGCCAATTGCGCCCGCGCGTTAGTGTCGTCCATGGTTAGCAATAGCTCACCCTTGTGCGTTTCTTCGCCTTCATGCACATACAGCTTCTTAATCAGACCCGGAAACGGCGCATGTGCCTCGAAGTTTACCTGTGGCTCTACCTTTCCATTTGTCGGAATCGTGCTCTTTAGCTGGCTCCTCACCACCGTGCCCACTCGCACGGGAATCCGCGTTCGCGTGGCCATCCGTACAAAGTAGAAAATGATCACCAACGCGACCGCGGAGCCGAGCCATATCCATCGCGTATTTGTCTTCTTACGTGTCGCCATCGGGGAATCGCGAAAATCAAAAAGTCAGTGAGCGCTGTTTACTCAATATATAAGAGATTCAGCGGGATGCCCCCTGGCCGCAAAAATTCGAGCGCTGCTGCGTATCCGCTCTGGAAATAGCCTCCAATGCACCTGGGTGAGCTTGCGCCTAAGCCCCTTTGACTGCTGAAATGGAATTATGTCTATTGCTTCCAGCTACACTGATGAACACGCAAAAGCCGGTCTTGACTTCAAATTTCCGGCAATAGAAACATGGAAAAACCAGTTTCGAGCCTACGAAATCCTCATCGACGACCCTGAATTCACCTCTGTCTGCCCGAAAACCGGACTACCTGACTTCGGCGTTATCAAGCTTCGCTACATGCCGCGGGAGCGCTGCCTCGAGCTCAAATCGTGGAAGGAATATCTCTTCAGTTACCGTAACCTGGGCATCTTCCAGGAGAACATTGTGAACCAGGTTCTCGAAGATGTTGTGAAGGCATGCAACCCTGTGTGGGCACATGTGACTGGCGACTTCCGTCCGCGCGGTGGAATTTCCACTACTGTTGAAGCTCACTGGCCGCGACCTGCAGAGAAGTAACGGGCGCGCCGCATTGGCAGCGCAAGCTGAAGGTGGGGCATCCTACAACTACATCGGGGAAGTAATCACCCCTTTGGAAACCATAGAGTTGCCGCGAAGGATTTCCGTTTGGTACCATCCGGACTTCAGCGGAAGGAGAACATTCTTATGTCAAGTGAACGTTCAGGTTCGGGCGGATTCAGTTGCTTTTTGGCGGGGCTAGGGATTGGAGCTCTTGTGGGTGTACTGTTTGCTCCGAAATCCGGCAAGGAAACCCGCGACGATCTGATGAGCGGGGCACGCGAAGGGACCGAGTACATTCGCCAGCGTTCGCGCGAGGCAGCCAGTCAGGTCAACGATTACGTGGACCGCGGCAGGGAATACATGGATAAAGGACGTGCCCAATGGGAAGACTTTGTCGACCGCGGACGTAACTATGTCAACGAGCAGTCAGGAAAGGTTTCGTCAGCCGTTGAGGCAGGAAAGCAGGCCTATCGTCAGACGGCGACAAATGTATCTGCCGCAGTCGAAGCCGGCAAGCAGGCCTATAAGGAGAGCGCAACCGGAACGACCGGGACAGCGGGAACGGGCGGGGAAACCCCGACGCAATCCTGATTCCCCGACTCCACCAATCCAGAGGGGGTGACCATGAATTCAGTACCGTCGAGCGACTACTTCGTCGTCCTCGTCATCTTCACCGCGATTGCCGCGGTCACCCTGCTCATTCAGGTGAGCATGCTCGTCGGCATGTTCGTCGTCATACGCCGGGCCACGGCTAAATTACAGGCGATTGCGGAAGAGGCAAGACAAAAATCATTCCCGACCATCACACTGGCGCAAAATCTCATAAATGACATGAACGAGTTGTCGCCGAAAGTGAAGACTGCGGTTGCCAATCTGGCAGACATCAGCGAAACCGTGCGCAAGCAGACCGCGCACGTAAATCAGTCGGTAGAAAACATCGTCAACAAAGCGAACGCGCAGATTTCCCGCGTAGACGAAATGGTCAGCGCCACGCTCAATGCCGTGGACAATGCTTCAAGGGCCGTGGAGAAGGCGGTAGAACTGCCGACACGTCGGGTTTCGGGCGTACTCAACGGAATCAGGGTCGGAGTGGGTGTGCTCTTCGGAAACGGGAGACAAACACCGCGAAGCGCAGATCCACCAACTGCCGGTCCAACTCCTGGCCCAACGGTGGTCGAGATTCCAACGCAACGCCAGGCATCAAGCGGGTCCTGAAGCAAACTAAGCAAGGAACTAAACAATCCAGCCGCCGCCCACGACTTCATCGTTGTCGTAGAAAACGGCGGCCTGTCCTGGCGTGACGGCGCGCTGGGGCTCGTCAAACTCTGCCTCAACTTCATCCATTCCTGACGACCGCAGCGTGGCCCATGCGGGCTCGTGCCGATGTCGAATCTTCACCCTCACGCGCATCTCGCCCGCCAGTCCCGGAATTGAAATCCAATTCAGATCCCGTGCCCGGACCGTCGTCGACACCGCCTCGTCACCTGCGCCTACCGTGACGCGATGGCTCGCGTGATCGATCTGAATTACATACAGCGGATTTGGTGAAGATACGCCGATTCCCTTGCGCTGACCGATGGTGAAGTTGTGGATCCCCGCATGCTCCCCGATTACCTGGCCGCTGGTCGTCACTAGCTCGCCGGCCGTATCGGGAATGGTCTCGCCCTGCTCCTCGAGATACGCGTCGATGAACTGCTTGTAGTCGCCGCCGGGAATAAAACAAATCTCCTGCGAGTCGGGCTTAGCGGCCAACCGCAGGCCGTGCTCCGCCGCAATCTCCCGCACTTCCGGCTTGCGATAGCCGCCGAGTGGAAAGAGCGTGCGTGAAAGCTGCTCCTGCGTCAGTCCAAAGAGAAAGTAAGTCTGGTCCTTCGACGTATCTGCCGGGCGCTTTAGAATCCACCGACCGCGCTCAGGGGCATACTCGTTGCGCGCATAGTGTCCGGTGGCGATGCGATCTGCGCCGATCTGCCGCGCCCGCACCAGTAGCTGGTCAAACTTCAAGTGATTGTTGCAGAGCGAGCAGGGAATCGGCGTGCGCCCGGCCAGATACTCCGACACAAATGGCCGCACCACGTCGCGCTCAAACCGCTCCTGCTCGTTGACTACGTAGTACGGAATATCGAGCGCCTCAGCCACTCGTCGCGCATCGTACACGTCATCGATCGAGCAGCACCGTCCCTGCACCTGCTCGGGAATGCCGTTGTGGCCGGACAGCCTCCGCTGGTTCCATAGCTGAAGCGTGAGCCCGACCAGGTCGTAGCCCTCGTCCTTCAGCATGGCCGCCACGGCCGAGGAGTCCACTCCACCCGACATAGCGACGGCAACCGTGTTGTTGTATGTGCTGTTCACTTCTTTAACTTTTCGTAGACTTCTCGAACTTCTCGTTCAACCGCGGGTATGTCGTTCTTCAAGCTGTGCCAAATAATTGACAAGTCAATTGATCCGGCGAATCTGACTCCGATGCTGCTCCAGCGCTTCCGACGGTCTCATTTCGCTCTCGATCCAAGTATATCGGCTGCGATAAGGCTGCTTTTTGCGTCTCAAATTTGCTTAATTTTATTGCTGCATTTTTGCAGATGTTTGAAAATGCGGGGGCTTACATTTTGGCAAAATCTGTAAGAGTTTGAAATCAGGAAGCTTGCAGTCATCTGTCAGACTGCATTGACTTTCTGCCTTCTGCCCGCCATTCGTTTGATTCTTTAAGTGGTTGTGGCTATCTGATTCATATCGCTTGAGTTATGATGGCTGGCTCCAAAACGAAGGGACCGCGCGCGAGCGGCCCCTTTTTCAATCTCTATTTCTATTCTACCAACCAGGAATAAACTCAACCGCACTGCGGCTCGGAAATTTTACCCCTCGGTTATCCCAGCGTCCCGGCATTTACCGGAGCCAGTTCGCGCAGTCGGGCCACCGCTGCCGGAATGATCTGCAATGCGTCGTCCACATCCTGCTCCGTGTTCATTTTGGTCAGGCTGAAGCGCAGACTGGCTCGCGCCCGTTCCGGAGCCAGGCCCATGGCGGTGAGCACATGCGATGGCTCGCTCGCTCCTGAAGCGCAGGCTGACCCGCCCGATACAGCGATTCCCTTAAGATCAAGCGCGATCACAAGAGCTTCGCCCTCGAGATTGTTGAAGTAAATGTTTGTGGTATTCGGAACCCGCGGCTCATCCGCTCCGTTTACTCCTGCGCCTTCTACCCGCTCCAGGATTCCAGATTCCAGCCGATCCCGCAGCCCTTTCAGCCGGTCCTGCGCGCCGTTGGTCAGTGATTGGGCGGCAAGTTCAGCCGCCTTGCCCAGCCCAACGATTCCGGCCACGTTCTCGGTTCCCGCACGTCGCCTGCGCTCGTGCGCGCCTCCGTAAAGCAGAGGCTCTAACTGCGTGCCGCGCCGCACATACAGAACGCCGGTGCCCTGCGGCGCGTGGAACTTGTGTCCGGAGATGCTCAGCAGATCGCATCCGAGCGCAAGCGTGTCTACCGGAATTTTGCCGATTGCCTGCACGGCATCTGTGTGGAACCACACATCCGCCTCCTGCGCAATGCGGCCAATCTCCTCAATGGGTTGAATGACTCCGGTTTCGTTGTTCGCCATCATCACGCTGATGAGCTTGGTGTTGGGACGCAGAGCCCGCTTCACTTCGGCGGGGTCAATTCTGCAACCGGACGAGGCGGGCAGAAACGTGACCTCGATGCCTCGCTCAGCCAGCTTTTCTGCGGAGTGCAGCACCGCGTGGTGCTCAATGGAAGATGTGATGAGGTGGTCGCCCGCCTGCACCAGGCCGAAGATGGCGAGGTTGTCGCTCTCAGTTCCGCCAGAGGTAAAGACAACTTCAGACTCGCGGCAGTTCAGCAGCCGGGCCACGCTGGTCCGGGCCTTCTCTACGGCGGCGCGTGCCTGCTGCCCCGGCTGGTGTATCGAGGACGCATTGCCAAAGTGATCGATCAGCCACGGATGCATCGCCTCAAGCACTTCCGGCACCAGAGGCGTTGTGGCATTGCCGTCCATGTATATGCGTCTCATGCTGTCCCCTATTTTACTGTGCTAATCAGCGCTTACCGGGCCGCCTGATGCCGTGGTCTGGCAGGGGCTCCTTGCCCATTAAAATTGCAACTCTTGAGTAGAACACACTTTAGTGGCGGTTTTTGCCGCCGTGGCATGTGTATACTCCAGTTCGCATATCCCCCAGTTTCTTGAAGATTTTAGGGTTCCGCCTGACGGTCTTTATGGCAGAATTCCATCAGTATCACGCGGGAGAATCAAAAATTCATGAGCACTCCGGTCGTTCCACCTACCACAATTGCGCCGCCGAATCCGGCGGTTTCATCTGCCTCCAGCGACAGCCGCTACCAATCACCGCAGAGAATTCCTGTAAGCAACGCTCCGCCGGAACCCCGGGCGGTAGAGGAAACAGGCATCCGCAAGTCGATTCTCGAAGCTCTGGCGCTGAAGGTGCTGTACCTCAACGGCCCATTTTCGCTCTTCGAGTTGGCGAAACATACGCGGCTGAGCCTGGAAGTGGTTGACGAGCTGTTCGAGCGCCTGCGCGCAGAGCAGCAGTGCTCTGTCACCGGACTTTTAGGCAACGTTCCCACTATTGCTATTACCGGCAGCGGGCGCACGCGCGCGCTGGAACTGCTTTCGCTTAACCAGTATGCCGGGCCGGCACCTGTCGCCATGGAGAGTTACAAGCAATGGGTGCGCAAGCAGAGCGCCCATAAGGTTGAGGTCCACGCGGCGGATGTGAAGCGGGCTTTTTCTCAACTTGTCATGACCGACAAGACACTCGCTCAGATTGGCACAGCCCTGAACTCGGGCTCTTCGCTGTTTTTGTACGGCCCGACAGGAACAGGAAAGACCACCATTGCCGAGACCCTCTGCCGAGTGCTTGCCGAGGACCTGGTCTGGATCCCATATGCGGTCGAGGTAGACGGACAGATCATCTCGGTCTACGACCCGCTGGTGCACAAGCGCGCGGAGAAGACCCCCGCAAGCGACAGCCGGTGGGTTCTATGCCAGCGCCCCGCTGTGATGGCCGGTGGCGAGCTCACGATTGAAATGCTCGACATGCAGTTCAGCCCGATCACCAAGTACTACTCGGCTCCGCTGCAGATGAAAGCCAATAACGGCGTACTGATTATCGACGACTTTGGGCGGCAGCGCATTCAGCCGGAAGCTTTCCTGAACCGCTGGGTAGTTCCTCTCGACAGGCGCATCGATTTCCTCACGCTTACGGGAGGCCAGACCATTGAAGTTCCGTTCGAGGTGATGGTGGTCTTCTCAACTAACCGCAATCCGTCGGAGGTTCTGGAAGATGCTTTTCTCCGGCGCGTACAGACCAAGATCAAGATTGACGCGGTGTCGGACGATCAATTCTGCGAGATTTTTCGGCGCGTTGCGGCCGAGCGCGGAGTCGCCACCGATGATGCCGTGTTGAAGCAGCTTGCGCTGTTTATCCGCGAAACCATACAGGAGCCGCTGCGGCCCTGCTACCCGCGCGATTTGATGAATCAAATTACATGGGCGGCACGCTTCGAAGGAAAGCCTCCCGTGCTGGACCATGCATCGATCATGCGCGCGGTGGACGCGTATTTCATCACGCCCTCCTAAACGTGGAAGGCTACAAAATGAAACGCCCCGGGATGACCGGGGCGTTTTTGTTTCTGGGCGATGCGAATGAGTTATCTCTGCTGGATGGGTACGTACGTCGCGGGGTACACCGGCCCGACGTACTCGGCGCGTGGGCGGATGAGGCGGTTGTCGTCGAGTTGTTCGATGACATGCGCGGCCCAGCCGGAGATGCGGCTTACGGCGAAGATGGGCGTGAACTGATCGATATCAATGCCAAGCGTGGTGTAGGTTGAGGCCGAGTAGAAATCCACATTCGCGTTGAGCTTCTTTTCCGAGTTCACAAAAAGCTCGATTTTGCGCGACATATCGAACCACTTGGTATTGCCCGAGGTGCGGCCCAGATCCTCTGACATCTTGCGCAGGTGCGTAGCGCGCGGATCTTCAGTGTGGTACACGCGGTGGCCAAAGCCGGAGACCTTCTTCTTCTGCGCCAGCATTTCGCGGACGTACTCCACGGGATCGGTGCCGGATTTATCGATGGCGAACAGCGTGCGCATCACCGCTTCATTGGCTCCGCCGTGCAGCGGACCCTTCAGGGCGCCGATGGCTCCGGTAATTGCAGAATGGATATCAGAGAGTGTGGCCGCAATTACGCGGGCAGCGAAGGTTGAGGCGTTCAGCTCGTGGTCGGCGTGCAGAATCAGCGCCACATCGAAGGCGCGGGTCGCAGTTTCGGAAGGCTTTTCGCCGTTCAGCATCCACAGGAAATTTCCCGCATGGGAGAGCGATGCGTCGGGCGTCACCACGTCCTTGCCTTTGCGGATGCGGTCGAACGCGGCCACCAGCATGGCGATCTGCGCCGTCAGGTCAAATGATTTGCGGATGTTCGAGTCGTGATCGACAGCCTTCTCGTTCGGGTCATAAAAGCTCAACGCGGAAACCGCGGTGCGCAGCACTTCCATCGGAGTGGCAGACTTCGGAAACGACTTCAGCAAATCGAGGATCTGCGGCGGAAGCTTGCGGGCATCGGCTAACTGCTTTGTGAACGCGGCAAGCTCGGCCTGGTTCGGCAGCTTGCCGTGCCACAGTAAATACGTTGTTTCCTCAAAGGTCGACTTCGACGCCAATTCGTGAATGTCAATGCCGCGATAGGCAAGCACACCCGCATCTCCGTCGATCCAGCAGATGCCGGAGTTCGTTGCAACTACGCCTTCAAGTCCTTTTCCAGCTACCGCGGTTGCCATGCTTCCTTCATTCCTCCGATGTTTTCGTCCCTGTATAAATGGATGCCGATTCTTCGAACTGCAGGCGTCATTGTCAGGCTGGGTGGGCTTGGACGATGCGGTCGTACGAAGAAGGCCTAATCTTTGTTTATATCGCAGCGGAATACGCCTTGTCATGCGAGAACCTAGCTGCGCTGAAGGGTTCCGGTTCGATTCCCGGCGTCTCCCCGCAAATCAACTGCCGCAGCAGCCGCGCTGTTCCGGGGGCAAGCATGATCCCGTTGCGAAAATGGCCGAGCGCCAGCCAGCAGCGGTCTTCGCCTGCGGGCCCAATCACCGGCAGCGCGTCGCTCGTCGCTGGACGCAGTCCCGCCCAAGCGTCGAGCACGCGTGCGCTCCGCACTGCAGGCCACAACTCGGCGGCGGCGGCATGCAGCGCGGCAATCGCGGCAGGGTCGACAACCTTGTCGTATCCCGCATGCTCGACTGTTGCGCCAATCACAATCCGCCCATCGCCGCGCGGAACCAGATAAAGGTGCGGCGTGCGCAGCGTGCCCCCCAGCGGCTCGGGCGAATCCACCAGCAGCATCTGCCCCTTGCGTGGGGCGATCGGAATATCCGCAAGTTCGCTGGCCCATGCGCCGCAGGCGTTGATGAAGTGGCCCGCAGTCCAATCGCCTTGCTCCGTTTGAATCCGGACCTGCCCCGGCTCGCCTTCGACAGCCGTGACAGCAGCCTCCTCATGCAGCGCGACACCCGCAGCCTTCGCGGCGTCAGGCAAGGCTCGTGCCAAATCGCGTGGGTCAATGCTTTGTTCCTCCAGCAGGAAGAACTTCAACCCTTTCGGCTGCAAATGCGGTGCAGTGGTCTGAATCGTCTCGTCGTCCGCGACGCGAATCCCCGGCGGCAGTTCATCCGCGCCTTGCAAAGTCAGCGCGGTCCGCACCGGAACACTTTTCCCGGAAAGCTGCTCTACGCGCCGGAGAAACTCCGGATATAGCCCAATGCTGAAGCGCGAAAGCCGGCGCAGAGGCTCTGGATTCTCTGGATCATTTGCGGCCAGCATGCCCGCCGCCGCCCACGACGACTCGCGCATTGCCACGCCGCGTTCGAACACGGTGACGCGCCGCCCCGCGGCTGCCAGTTCCAGGGCAGCGCTCAGCCCGATGATGCCTGCGCCCGCAATGGCGACCTCGGTGTGATCCATCTCTCTATTTTATGTTGCTGCCATTGCCGGGGATGCAATATGCTCGGTCACACAGTTTTCAAACAGGAAGGGAAGGCGGCAAGATGAGCGAGGCAAACAGCGGCGCGGGCGAGCGGGACTATTCAAAGTTCTTTATTCTGCTACTGCTTGTAGCGGTGCTGGCGGCAATCGCCGGGCTTGCGTGGAGCTACCACCTCTCCGGCCGGCTCACGCACGAGGAAATGCAGCTCTCCCAGGCACAACAGCGGAACGACAAGCTCGCGTCCGCGCTGGATGAAACCAATGCGCGCCTCAAGGTCACAAGCGAAACTCTTGGCAAGTCGCTCGGCATTACGCAAAAGCAGCTCGACCAGCGCGCCCAAGACCTGATGCGGCGACAACAGCGCGACGAGACCGAGCAGCAGGCTACCCAGCAAAAGATCAATTCTGTTTCAACGGACGTTACGGGCGTTAAGACAGATGTCGGCGGCGTGAAGACCGACCTCGGCAATACCCAGACCGAGTTGAAGACCGACGAAGCGCAGTTGCAGAGCATGAAGGGCGATCTTGGAGTCGACGGTGGCCTGATCGCAACCAACCAAAAGGAATTGGAGATCCTGAAGCACAAGGGCGACCGCAACTACTACCAGTTCACTCTGCGTAAAGGACAGCGCCAACCCGTTTCCACCGTGAGCCTGGAACTCAGGAAAGCCGACATGAAGCGCAGCCGCTACACGCTCGACGTTTTCGCCGACGACAAGAAGATCGAGAAGAAGGACCGGAGCATCAACGAGCCTGTGCAGTTCTACACCGGCAAAGACAATTATTTGTATGAACTGGTGGTGAATGCCATCGGCAAGAATATGGTCAGTGGCTATATCGCCACTCCGAAGAACGCTCCGGTGCCGGTGACCACCACGGGAAACTAGGGCTGAGGAATCGCCAGCTTTCCATCTGCCAGATCGCGGATAAGCCCGCGATCAGCGGCGAGAAAATCGTATTCAGGCAGCGACTTGAGGGTGACCCATCGAAATTCATTAAAGATGCGGTTTTCGATCTCGCCCTCAAAGGCGTGAATCACAAAGAATTGCAGGTCAACCGCGCCGCCGTTCCGGTAGGTGTGCCGAATGCGGACGACCGCAGCGCCAACTGTGGCCCGGATGCCCAGTTCCTCATCCAGCTCGCGAGCCAGCGCCTGCTCCGCCGTTTCACCGGCCTCGATCTTGCCTCCGGGAAACTCCCACTTCAGCGCCATGGGCTGGTCGGCGCGCCGCTGGCAAATCAGCACACTGTCACCGCGCAAAATTAACGCGGCGGCAACCAGGCGCACACTCTTCGACTGTTCAACATTGGTGGCCACGCTGTTTCCAGTGTAGGGCATTTTCAAAAGGTGAAACCCGCCGCCGTTTTGCGTGCGTGAACGATTGCAATTTGCAAGTTACATTTGTTACATTGGCGAGCGTGGCTGCAAAAATCAATCCGAAGGCAGAAGCCCGAGCGCGCTCGGGCTGTCCTGTAAATATTTCGCTGGAGCGCTTCGGTGACCGCTGGTCCCTGCTGATTATCCGCGACATGATGGTGCGTGGCTACACCACATTCAAGCAGTTTCAGCAGTCCGGTGAAGGGATTGCAAGCAACATCCTTTCGGACAGACTGGACCGGCTGGAGGCAGCCGAAATTATTACAGCGGAGCAGGACGAGGCCGACCGCCGTAGGGTAGTCTATCGGCTTACGGAGAAGGGAATTGACCTTGCCCCGGTCATGCTGGAACTGCTGTTGTGGGCAGCAAAGTGGGAAGAAACCTCGGCTCCATGCGAAGTGATGCAGCACATGGAGGCCAACCGCGAAGCGGTGGTGGAAGAGGTGAAACGGCGATGGCGCGAGCGTGATACCGAGCCGATTCTGCCGCCCTTTAGAGAAGCGAGTATTCAGAAGGTTCAAAGCGGCAAAAACGATCGAATCCAAGAAGGAGCGAAGCGATGAGTGGAGTTCGGGTTTTGGTGGGCACGAAAAAGGGCGGCTTTGTACTCACGTCCGATGGCAGGCGCAACAAGTGGGACATTAGCGGGCCGCATTTTGCCGGATGGGAGATTTACCACATGAAAGGTTCTCCAGTGAATCCGAGCCGCGTCTACGCCTCGCAAACATCGGGCTGGTTCGGCCAGGTGATGCAGCGCTCGAACGACGGCGGCAAAACATGGGAGCCCATCGGCAACAAATTTGCCTACGACGGAGAAACCGGCACGCACCAGTGGTACGACGGCACTCCGCATCCTTGGGAGTTCAAGCGCGTGTGGCACATTGAGCCTTCGCTTACAGATGCCGATACCGTGCTCGCGGGCGTTGAAGATGCCGCGCTCTTCAAATCGACTGACGGTGGAACCAACTGGGCTGAGCTGCCCGGCCTGCGCAAGCACGGCAGCGGGCCAAGATGGCAGCCGGGAGCCGGCGGCATGTGCCTGCATACCGTGATTCAGGACCCGAAGGACCCCCGCCGCATCTTCATCGCGATTTCGGCAGCCGGGGCCTTCCGCACAGACGACGGCGGAGAGACCTGGAAGCCCATCAACAAGGGGCTGCACTCGTTGTACATTCCCGAGGCGACCGCTGAAGTGGGACATTGCGTCCATCACATCGCAATGCACAAGTCGCGCCCGGGCACGCTGTTTATGCAGAAGCATTGGGATGTAATGCGCAGCGACGATGCAGGCGATAACTGGACCGAAGTCAGCGGCAATCTTCCCACCGACTTTGGCTTTGCCATCGACGTGCACGCGCACGAGCCGGAGACGATCTACGTTGCGCCCATCAAGAGCGATTCCGAGCATTATCCATTGGACGGCGCGCTGCGCATTTATCGCAGCAAGACCGGCGGCAACGAATGGGAAGCAATGACCAAGGGGCTTCCGCAAAAAGATTGCTATGTGAACGTGCTGCGCGATGCCATGTCTGTCGATTCACTCGATAAGTGCGGCATCTACTTTGGAACCACCGGCGGCCAGGTTTACGCATCGGCGGATGCTGGCGATAACTGGTCGGCAATAGCCGAGCATCTGCCGGCGGTGCTCTCCGTTGAGGTGCAAACGTTGTCGTGAGCCGCATTCGCCTGGAAATTCCGCAGCATCTGCGCACGCTTTCCGGCGCAGGCCGCGAAACCACGCTCGATGTTCCGGGCGTGGTCTCCATCAAATCTGTGCTCGATGTGCTGGAGGAGCGCTACCCCATGCTGGAGGGGACTATTCGAGACCACGACACTTTGCAGCGTCGCGCCTTCCTGCGCTTCTTTGTCTGCGAGGAGGACTGGTCGCACGAACCGATGGACAAACCACTGCCCGAGGAAATCGCGTCAGGCAAGGAGCCACTACTCATCATAGGCGCCATCGCCGGCGGGTGCTAGCCGCACGGGCACACGCGCTTCGCGCCATCGTGATGCGGGACAGTCAAGGACCTCCCGTTGGTCGGGATTGGTTTTGATCTTCGCTGAGTAGAACGATCTGGAGGGAAGTTTATGTCGACAACTGCACAGGTAGTCGCCGTTTCAAAGGGAGCGGTATGGACAGGGCGCGTCATCAGCACGCTTGTTGTGCTGTTTTTGCTGATGGACGGCGTGATGAAAGTGATGGTTCCGGCTGCTGTGGTGAAGGGCTTTGCACAATCAGGCTGGCCCATCCACTTCGCAGTCCCGCTGGGGATTATCGTGCTGGCGTGCACGGTCCTTTACGCGATTCCGCAAACCTCGATTTTTGGTGCGATTTTATTGACGGGGTGGCTCGGTGGCGCGGTCGCTACGATGATGCGAATGGGGAACCCATGGTATTTCGTTCTTCTACCGGTCATCTTCGGCGTGCTGGCGTGGCTCGGGCTTTTTCTGCGCGAGCAGCGGCTGCGCGCTCTTCTTCCGCTCAAGAGCTAGAAAGGACGCTTTGAATGAAACTTACCGAAACGCCGGAAGTCATCATCTGGCCGCGAATGCACTACGTCTTCATCGAGAAGGTTGGTCCGTTCATGCAATCCGCGCCCCAGGCATGGCAGGCGCTGCACGCGGCCACGGCTGAGGTGGAAAAGCACAACACGATCACCGGATATACCAGCCTCTACAAATGCGGGCCGCAGGTCTATCGTGCGGGGCTCTCACTTTCTGGCCCGCCGCAGAACCTTCCTGAAGGCATGCGCTATGAAGTGTTCGCGGGCGGCAAGTACAGTCGCTTTGTCTTGACGGGGCCGTATTCTGACCTGCCCGCCGCAAGCGGGCGCGTCTTTGAGATCGTCGCAGAGAAAGAGATACAACAGCGTGACGATTACTGCATCGAAAACTACGTCAACGATCCTCGAAGCACTCCTGAGGACCAATTGCTGACGCAAATCCTTATCCCGACCGTTTAACCACACAGGAGAACACCCATGCAGGTAACTACGCATCTCGCTTTCGATGGCAATTGTCGCGAAGCATTCCAGACTTACGAACGCATTCTCGGCGGCAAAATCGTTTTCATGATGACCAATGGCGAGTCGCCCATGGCAGACAAAGTTCCGCCCACGATGAAAGACAAAGTCATGCACGCCAGCTTGCAGATCCCGGGCGGCGGCTCGATTCAGGGCGGTGACCATCCCGAGGGCAAGGCCGTCAAGCCGACCGGCTTCAGCGTGTGCGTGACGGTGAAGGACAAGGCCGAGGGCGAGCGCATCTTCAAGGGGCTATCTGAGGGTGGCCAGGTGCAGATGCCGTATGAGAAGACCTTCTGGTCGCCGGGGTTCGGCATGTGCATCGATAAATTCAGCGTGCCGTGGATGGTAAACACGCAAGGCGATATGGCCCCGGCGTAAAAACGCTCGCTAGAAAAACCGAAATACGTGCGCGTTCACATGTGCTTCGAGGATGAGCGCAGCGACTCCCGCTCCGGCCTGGATCGCCGTTGTCAGCACCAGGCTCGGGAATGCTTTGCACGCCTTGTCCTGGCGGCGCAAAACCAACAGATTGAAGGCGGCGCTGGCGATGGAGGCGATCACCACAGCCAGCGCCGCCTGCATTGCTGTAGCCTTGCCGTGGAAGGCAAGGTCGGCCGCCGCGGCCGAAGTGCTGGCGCTGCTCACCAGCCCGCCTAAAGCGCTCACAACCTGCAGCCCCGAATTGCCCAGGTGCCGGTGTGCCAGCGTCGCGGCAATTTGGATCAGCAGGAACAGCGCCGCGAACTTCAGCACCATCTCAATCGAAACCGGCGAGCCAAGGTTCGGCAGGGGAGCGCCCTTCGGAGTAGTCTCCCTCGCGCTTTCTTCCTTGCGCGCCTCTCGCAGTGGCTTGATAGTCCACAGCACCGAAACGGCCATCATTACCACCATCGGAAACCAGGCCCGCGCCGCGGCGGCGTGAGCGAAGATGGCAAGAATCACGAGATTGCGCGCATACACGGCGGCGGACGTCAGCAACAGTGCCGGAGCCACTTTCTCTTCCAGCCCCGCCGCAGGGAGTCGTCCCCCAAGCTCGGCGATGGTTGCGGTCGAGTTCACCAACCCGCCAAGCAGGGCCGTGGTGTAAACACCGTTTGAGCCATACACGCGCAGCAGCACATAGTTCACAAAGCCCAGGCAGGCCACCACAATCACGATGACCCACGCCTGGCGCGGGTCAATCAGCGACCACGGATCGATAAACCGGTTGGGCAGCAGCGGCCAGATTACAAATCCGAACAGCCCCAGCAGCAGCGCGCTGCGAATCTCCTGTGGTTGAAGATCTCCTGCAAATGCGCGCAGTTGCGGCTTCAGCGAGAGCAGCATGGTGACGAGGATGGCGCATGCCACGGGCGTGAACAAATGCCCATTTCCTACCAGAACGCCCATCACAAAAACCAGCATCAGCGCAATCGAGGTCGTGGCTTCCAGCTTGCCGCCGGCCTGCGCACGGCCAAAGTTCAGAAAAGCGATCACGACCAGCACTGCTGCCGCGGCAGCCAGCGTCAGCGGCATTGAAACCAGCGACCCCAGCATCCCGAGCAGCGCGGTGAGCGCAAACGTGCGCACGCCAATATCCTTCTGCGACCACTCGCGCTCAATGCCCACGAGCATGCCGATGGCAAGCGCCACCACCGCCTTCACGGCGATCTCGGTCAGCGGGAACGACGGGAGGTTCCCGTGGAGCTGCTGGATCAGGTTCTGCATTGTCTCCCTGCCATCCTAACCACAGATCGCGTTAGATCAAAGCATTTTGCACCGGAAAACCCTCTTCTGCATCCATCTGGAATATGGAATATAGACAGCTTGGTTTCTCAGGTTTGAAGGTGTCTGCCCTGAGCTTTGGAGCGGCGACCTTTGGCGGCGGCACGGAGTTTTTCAAGGCGTGGGGCGAGTCCGGGGCGAAGGAAGCCACGCGGCTCGTAGACCTGTGCCTGGACGCAGGCGTGAACCTCTTCGACGTCGCTGACGTTTACTCCAATGGACTGGCCGAAGAGGTTCTCGGCAAGGCGATCGCGGGCAAGCGCAACCGGCTGCTCATCTCAACCAAGGCCACATTCCGTCTCGGCAAGGGCCCGAATGATGTCGGCTCCTCGCGCCTTCATCTGGTTGAGTCAGCAAATGCCAGCCTCAAACGCCTTGGCGCGGAGCACATCGACGTTTACCACATGCACGGATTCGACGCGACCACGCCTGTCGAAGAAACCCTTGACGCACTCAACACGCTCGTCCGCACCGGGAAGGTTCGCTACATCGCCTGCTCAAATTTTTCGGGTTGGCACCTGATGAAGTCGCTGGCCGTAAGTGAGCGGTACGGATGGGCGCGCTACGTTGCGCATCAGGTGTACTACTCGCTGGTTGGCCGCGAGTACGAGTGGGAACTGATGCCGCTCGCGCTCGACCAGAAAGTTGGCGCGCTTGTATGGAGCCCGCTCGGATGGGGTCGGCTCACTGGAAAGATTCGCCGCGGCCAGCCGCTGCCTGAAACCAGTCGTCTGCACGATACGGCGGACTACGGGCCGCCCGTGAATGACGAATATCTCTACAAGGTGGTGGACGCGTTGGACGCCGTTGCGAAGGACACCGGCAAGTCCATTCCGCAGATTGCGCTCAACTGGCTACTTCAGCGGCCCACGGTATCCAGCGTCATCATCGGCGCTCGCAACGAGGAACAGCTTCGGCAGAACCTTGCCGCCGCTGATTGGAATCTCTCGCCCGAGCAGGTTGCAAAACTAGATGGAGCCAGCGCTGTCACGCCGGTTTATCCATACTGGCACCAGCGGCAGTTTACCGAGAGGAATCCGGTTTCGGTATAAAGCCCGCGGCAGTGAAGGATCACAAGCTCTGCAAATAATCCTGAATCTCCGGCGTGTTCCAGTCCTGAGCGCCGATGAATTTGCGGCGAATAATCCCGTGCCTGTCGATGATGTAGGTTTCCGGCGGGCGCTTAGTCCCAAATGCCAGGTTCGACTGGTCCGTCTGGTCGAGCACAACCGTCATGTTGTGCAGCCGATAGTCCACTACGTACTGCTGGTAATCTGCCGGGTCGCTGTCGAACGC
>DASZAG010000088.1:0-7909 GCA_035945555.1 Acidobacteriaceae bacterium | reverse complement strand
GCTTCGTAATGACTGGCGATCTGTTCCTCGGTCAGCACCGCCTCAAAGTGGCTCACGAGGTCAGCCGAACTCACCACTGTCTTTCCCAGCGCGCGCAGCACCTCTACCGTGCCTGCGTCCACCATAGAGACGTACATAATCGCGTTGCGAGGCGAGTATTGCATCGCAATTCGCTCATAAGGCGCCACCAGCGCGGCCAGCCCCGCTTCAAGTTCCTGCCAGGAGGAGTAAACACCTTTCGACCCCGGCAGCGGGTCCAGCTTGCCCGACTCAATGCGATGCACTAACTTTCGCGGCTCACCCTCTGCCGGAATCAGGTAGTACCAGCGCCTGGATACCAGTGCAGTCTCGGGAAGCCCCAGAATCCTGTATGCAAGCGGGTCGCGATAGTGATGGTCGTAGAAAAGCCACGCGTCGATCGCGTGGTCACGAAGAGCCGCCTGAATCGCTTCCAGTTGCATCAAGAAATCCCCCAGGAACTTCCTAGTCTATCGGAGCAGCCGCCACAAATGAAATTGGGCCGACTGCTATTCAGCAGCCGGCCCTATGCGATATGGCCGGCACTATTTCCGGCCGTGGCTCGTCTGGTCGATTGCCCTATCCAGCATGCTGTAGAGATTGTCGAAGTTCGCCACCTCGGTATAACGCGCCGCGCCCCCGCTGCCGTCCGTCACAACCCATGCGGTCGGGGTCTGGTGCACTCCCAACTGCATGCCCAGGTTGTAATCGGCCTTCACCTCGGCCTCCAGCTTGCCTTGAGGGTCCATCACAAACGGAAGTCCAATGCCATGCTGCTGCGCAAACTTCTCAGTGAACTGGTGCAGGTCGTCTTTGGTCTCAATGTTCGACTGGTCGGCAAACACCGCGTCGCGATATTCATTGCCGAGGTCGTGCCCCTGCGTGTCGAACCAACGAGCGTTCACCGCGCCCTGAAAGCTCCACACGTGGAAGCGCAAGGGGAAATCATGCCGTATCCACGGAATGTGGTACTTCTGCGATGCCGCCTTCAGCACCGGATTTTCCCGCCCGCACATCGGACACTCCAGGTCATCAAACTCAACGATCGCCACATGCGAGCCCGGAGGCGGCTTCAGCACTTGCGCCTTTATCTGCTGTTGAGCGTGGCTCTGGCTGGGGATCATGACCGCACCCAGCGCAAAAGAAATGCCGGCAAAGAGAACCGCAAATTTCCGAAT
This sequence comes from Acidobacteriaceae bacterium, assembly GCA_035945555.1. Lineage (GTDB taxonomy): Bacteria > Acidobacteriota > Terriglobia > Terriglobales > Acidobacteriaceae > Silvibacterium. The sequence continues at coordinate 6,713 of DASZAG010000088.1, read as the reverse complement.
CATAGTCTCTAATTTCATCTTACCCTGCGTACCCGAATCTCCGCACCAGCGTCCAACCCGCTCACCCGCACGGTTACACTTGTGAATGGACGCATAAACGGCCTCGCCGTCACCCGTCCACCTGGAGGAATTTGTTCAGCATGCGTTATTTGATTGCTGCTTTAGCCGTCCTGGGCATCGTTGTTTCGGTTCTCGCGTTCCAGATCCATTACTCTAACGCTGTTCAACCCTGCGATATCAACGCGCGCTGGGACTGCGGCGTCGTTAACCACAGCCGCTACTCCATGATCGGCCCCGTACCCGTGGCCGCAATCGGCATCGCCGGATATCTCCTGATCACCATCCTCGCCTTCATGCGACGCCGCGGCCTGACTTTCATCGCCGCCGTCATCGGACTCGGCTACGCGCTCTATCTCTCGAATATTGAGGCCCATGTCCTTGAAGTCTGGTGCCTCTACTGCGTCTCCTCGCAAATCCTCATCGCGATCATTACGTTGCTTGCCGCCTTCTGGGCCGTTTTCGGCCGCCGCCGTCCACAACCCGCATAAACAAGAATGCGCCGAAGCTCTTTGCCTCGGCGCATCCGGTTCCCTCAGCGGTAAATTGTCTTACGCCAATGCCGGCTCCGCGATGCCGACCTTGTCGTACCAGGACTTGGCTGCCTTCAGCGCGTGGTTCACATTGTTGATGTTCTCCACACCCGTCGTGTTCAGCCACTCTTCAAAAGCCTTTGCGCCCTGCTTGGCGTAGACGGCAATACCGTCCTTCCAGGTTGCGCGACCGCACAGAACGCCGTTAAAGCTGGTGCCGCTCTCCGCCGCCAGTTCCAGCGTTTCAATGAACACCGGATTGCTCACGCCGGCCGACAGATAAATGAAAGGCTTGTGCGTTGATGAAGCCGCGGTCCGGAAGTGCTCCAGCGCCTCTTTGCGCGTGTAGGCCTGCTCACCCTTGAAGGCCTTTGTGCCGGCCACAAACTCCATCTGCACCGGAACCTCCACCTTCAGCACGTCCACGCCATAGCGCTCCTTGCCGAACTCTTCCATCGAGCCCGTCACGATCTCCGGCTTGCGCTTGGCATAGCCCAGACCCTTCTCGTCTTCGCCGTGAACGTCGTAGCCCACAAACTCCAGGAAGAACGGAATGTCGTGCGCGCGGCACTCGTCGCCAATGCGCTCCACCCATGCGTGCTTGTGGTCGTTGATTGCCGACTTCTCAAACGGCGTGTAGTACAGCAGAATCTTGATGCAGTCTGCGCCGGCTTCCTTGAGGCGCCGCACCGACCATACATCCAGCAGGTCAGGCAGCCGCCCGGGAGTCGTGGCGTCGTAGCCGGTCTTCTCGTAAGCCAGCAGCAGACCCTTGCCGTTGCGCCGCTTCGATGCGGGCAAGCCGAACTCGGGATCCAGCAGAATGGCCGACGCGTGCTTGGTCAGCACCTCAGTCACCAGTTCCTTGAACTCGATCAGCGCTGAGTCGGGCAGCTCCGCCACGCCCTTCTCCTTGGCCAAACTCTTTTTCAGGGAGCCGCGCTGGTCCATCGCGGCCGCGGCAATCACGCCGCGCCTATCGGACACGGCCTTCAACCCGGCCAGTTTGCCGGGGGTAAGCTTGGTAGACATCGTTGCTTCTCCTGCTTCTTTGCCTGTCTCGCAGGCGGATTCGCCTGCATCACAGGCGTGATTGGATGAAAAACTGCGTTCAATTTCATTCTAACCGACCGCGATACGCTGGCCTAAGTCCGTCTATCGATTTCTCGCGTGTAAAGTGCCTCGCGACATAGAATCGGAAGGATACAAATAACGCACCAGAACACATCCTGCCGCTCATGGCAATGCGAATGCTTTGAATGCGGCCTACCTGCCTCGCCCGCGAAGCGAAGCTTAAAACCAAAGCATTAAGGATCTGAAAATCGAATGGCTAACGCTCGCAGTCGCCGTCAACACTATTTTCGAATCACTTCGATCATCTTCTTCCTGCTCATCGGCATGGTTTTGCCCGGCGCGGCCGAGAGCGCTCGCCCTTTGAACACCGCTCTCGTTGCTTCGAGCTGGCCTGCCTCATGGATCGCGAGCCCGACAGTTCCGGCGCGAGCGCCGGGCGTCTTCTACTTCCGCCGCCAGCTCACGCTCGCCAGCGTCCCTGAACATTACTGGGTACACGTCAGCGCCGACAATCGCTACATCCTTGAAGTAAATGGCAAGTACGTTGCCGAAGGGCCGGCGCGTGGCGACCTCTTCCACTGGCGCTTCGAAACCGTTGACCTGGCGCCGTTCTTTCACTCAGGCAACAACATCATCGCGGCGGTTGTCTGGAATTTCGGCGATCTCTCCCCGGTCGCGCAAATGAGCGACCGCACTGGTTTCCTGATGCAGGGCGACACGCAAGCCGAAGCCGCGGTGAACACCGGCCGCGATTGGCAAGTACGCCAGGAGCCCGGCCGCTCCGCCCTCAACCACGAAGCCGGGCAGGGTTACTATGGCGCCGGGCCCGCTGAGAAAATTGATGGCCGAGTGTCGGATTCGACATGGGACCAGCCCACTACCGATTCTTCCGGTTGGCAAACTCCGCGCCTTCTGGGACACGCAGCCACCCGCGAAGCCGAGGATGCAAGCAATAACTGGGAACTCGTGCAGGACCTACTTCCACCCATGGAGCATCGCCTGGTCGATGCTGGAACCACGGTTCGTGTTGACGGACTTGGCGCCCTCCCCGCATTCCCAGCCGCCCCAGTCACGATCCCCGCCAATTCGCACGTCACCCTGCTCCTCGATCATCGCGTGCTCCAGACCGCCTACCCCGACCTCACCGTCAGCGGCGGCCGCGATGCACAAATCAAAGTGACCTATGCCGAAGCTCTCTACGACTCGCAGGGAAACAAAGGCAACCGCAACGAGATTGCCGACCGTCACATTGAGGGCCTCACGGACCAGTTCATCGCGAGCGGCGGGGAGCAGGTTTTCCAGCCACTTTGGTGGCGCACCTGGCGCTATCTGCAACTGGACATCACGACGAAATCCGAGCCGCTGCAGCTCGTCTCGCTGCGTGCCTGGTTTTCGGCTTATCCATTTCATGCTTCGGCGACGATTTCCGCAGACATTCCCCGACTCAACCAAATCTGGAACACCGGCTGGCGAACGGCTCGGCTATGCGCGCACGAAACCTATATGGATACTCCCTACTGGGAGCAGCTTCAGTACGTCGGCGACACGCGCATTCAGGCGCTGATCTCCTACGTAATGACCGGTGACGCCCGCCTGGCGCGCCAGGCCATAACCAACATCGACGATTCGCGTACGCCCGAAGGCATCACCGAGAGCCGATACCCCTCGGCGCTCCCGCAGTTCATTCCGCCCTTTTCTCTTCTGTGGGTCAACATGCTTCACGACTACTGGATGTATGTCGACGACCCGCAACTGGTTCGCTACACGGTGCCGCATACCCGCACCGTTCTCGACTGGTATGCAGCGCGACTGCGGCCCGACGGGCTCCTTGGCAACGTGAAATGGTGGGAGTTTGGCGATTGGACCGCGACCTACCGTGATGGCGTACCGCCCCAGGACGCCAGCGGCGGCTCGACATTCCTCACGCTCCAATTCATCGAAGCCCTCCAGGCCGCCGCCGAAATGGAATCGCAGTACGGCAGCCCGGAGCGCGTGCAGCGCTACAACGCCATCATCCGCAAAGCTTCCGCCGCGCTCAACCGAGAGAACTGGGACAGCCGCTACGGCCTCTATGCCGACACGCCTTCAAAGAACAGTTGGAGTTGGGAAGCGAACATCCTCGCCGTTATGCTCGACGTGGCTCCCCGCGACCAGCAGCAGACCATTCTCGAGCGCCTCCTCGCCTCGAAGACCGACCAGGCCGCCACCTTCCACAGCAAACCCGTTCCTCCACTGTCCGAACCCAGCTACTACTTCCGTTTTTATCTCAGCCGCGCACTCGATCATGCGGGACTTGGCAACCTCTATCTCAGCCAGTTGCAACCCTGGTACGCCATGCTCGACCTGGGCCTCACCACGTGGGCCGAAACGCCCGAGCCGACGCGTTCCGACAGCCACGCATGGAGCGCGAGCCCCAACTACGATCTGCTGACACTCGTCGCCGGCATTCGCCCCGCCGCTCCGGGATTCAGCAAAGTCCTCATCGAACCGCATCTCCAGGGCCTGCACCACCTCGACGCTTCCATGCCTCATGCCGGAGGGGCTATTCACGTCGTCTACAAACTCGAGGGCAACCGCTGGACTGCGGCCATTACGCTACCTCTCGGCCTCAACGGCTCTCTGGTGTGGAACGACCAGAAAATCCCGCTGCATCCTGGTACACAAACGCTGACTCTTACAGGACGAAGTTTGCCCCATTCTTGATTCAACTCACGATGTTGTCTCAGTAATTCACCGAATTTTCTTCGCCACGAAACTCTTTATCGATCTCCGCTCCCTACGCTGTCCAGCAGGAGGTTCCATGAAGAAGTTTTCCATTGGTCTGTTCTCCCTTTGCCTCGTGCTCGTCTCTGCCGCGCACGCTCAGGATCGCGATGACTGGCGTCACAGCGACATACATCACGTCATACTCATCAGCATCGACGGCATGCACGCCGTTGACTATCTGAACTGTTCGCGAGGCATCGCCGGCGTCAACGACGGCGAGCCCTACTGCCCGAATCTCGCCTCGCTGGCGAAGACCGGCATCAACTTTGTGAACGCCACCACTTCCAAACCTTCTGACTCTTTCCCTGGACTAATGTCCATCGTCACTGGAGCATCGCCTCGCACCATGGGCGTCTATTACGATGTCGCTTACGACCGCTCGCTCGACGCGCCTGCCATGACCACTGGAAACGGGGTCGCCGGCGGCGCCTGCACTCCCGGCGCGGCGCCCACCGGAGACACCACCGAGTATGACGAAGGCATTGACATCGATCAGACCAAGCTCAACGGCGGCGCTCCCGGAGCCAGCCTCACCGATGGCGGCATCGCTTCTATCGACTCAGCTCGGCTTCCGCGCAACCCAGCTGCCGGCTGTGCGCCCGTCTACCCCTGGAACTTTGTGCGCGTTAACACCATCTTCGGCGTTGTCCACGCCGCGGGCGGATATACCGCATGGTCCGATAAGCATCCCTCCTACTCCTCCGTTGCCGGACCCGGCGGCAACTCCCTGAACGACTACTACTCGCCGGAAATCAACTCCACCGTCGTTGCCCTGCCCGGCGTCTCCACGCCCACCGGCCTCGGTTGCTCATCTGTTCCCGATCCCGGCTCCGACACCAGCGCCTGGACCAACAGCTTCCAGAACATCCAGTGCTACGACACTCTAAAGGTCAACGCCATACTCCGGGAAATCGATGGCAAAACCCACGACGGAGCCGGCGCCAAAGTCCCCACCCTCTTCGGAATGAACTTCCAGGCCGTCAGCGTCGGTCAGAAACTCATCGAAGCCAGCAACGACACCACCGGCGGCTACCTCGACGCGCAGGGAACACCCACCCCGGCACTGCTCAGTGAAATAAAGTTCGTCGATGCCTCGATCGGCGAAATGATCTCCGAGCTGAAAGACCGTGGGCTCTATGACTCCACCCTCGTCGTCATTACCGCCAAGCATGGCCAGTCGCCCATCGACCCCAATCGGTACTTCCCAATCCCGGGGCACAGTGGCGACAACGGCGCAACACCGGCAACCTTGCTGGCGCAGGCCGGCATGATCCCCAATTCGGAGTCGCCGCTTAATCCCACCGGCATCGGCGCTACCGAAGACGATGTTTCGCTTCTCTGGTTGAAGAGCACTTCCGAGACGCAGGCTGCCGTCGACATTCTCGAGAAAAACGCGGCCGCGGCTGGCATTGGGCAAATTTATTACGGCCCATCGCTCTCGCTTAACTACAACAAACCCGGCTTGCCTCCGCATGGTGATCCGCGCACACCGGACATCATCGTCACTCCAAATGTGGGTGTCACTTATACAGGCAGCAAGGCAAAGCTCATGGAACACGGCGGTTTTGCGCACGACGATACTAACGTCATGCTGCTGGTCGAAAATCCCTCGTTCCGTCCATTCATGGTTTCAGCGGGTGTCGGCACCAATCAGGTTGGGCCTACCATTCTCCGGGCATTAGGTCTGAATCCCAAAAGCCTCCAGGCCGTGCGCCTTGAAGGCACACCAGTCCTCCCGGAGATTCCGGCATTCCATCAATAACCTGATCTCGCTGAACAATTGCGCTCCCCTATCTTTGTCGATCCATCGGATCAACAAGGGTAGGGGCGCTTGTATTTCCGGCGACATGAGATGGCAGCAACCCTGGCTGGAAAAAGGCCTATCATTAACAACCACGGGCCGGATTCGAAATTGAGTTACGGAGGTAGCGTCTTATGACTCGCACGCGATACGGGACTCGATTCGTGAGGCTGTTTGCGATTGTTGCGACAGTGTTGACGCTTACCTGTATTTTCAGCCAGTGGCGAGAGCATGCGGCGGGCCCACCGAACGACACGAGATACCCCATCGTGCTCGAGCTGTTTACTTCCGAAGGCTGTTCGAGTTGTCCCCCCGCAGATAAGTGGGTCGCAAGCCTGGACTCCAGGCAGCCGATCAGCACCGCACAGATCATTGTTCTGAGCGAGCATGTGGACTACTGGGACCACGACGGCTGGAAGGACCCATTCTCCTCTGCCGCGCTGACCGAAAGACAGGGCGAGTACGAGCGCAAGCTGGGCTTG
>DASZAG010000087.1:0-6680 GCA_035945555.1 Acidobacteriaceae bacterium | reverse complement strand
GCAGAGAGCACCGCAGACGCCTCCGGCGCGCCATTCTCAACCAGAGAAACAGCACGGGCGAGTGCGCGGGTGTCTCCCGCACGCAGCTTGGATACCAGCTCGTTCACCGGCGTCATAAGGCAAGGGTAAATCAGGGTATAGCCCAAGTGTTTTGGGTGCCCCATCCTCCGCGCCGCGAAGGGTGGGAGGAGCGATGCTTACTAGTCGCCGTCCAGCGGCCTGCCAATCTCCCAATGGTGTCCAAAGGGATCAGTCAGGCGCCCCACGCGCCACTTATAGGGTTGGTCGGCCACGGGCCACACAATGGCGCCCCCAGCGGAAACAGCACGCGCAAACACCGCATCCGGATCCCGGACCGTCAGGATCATGCGGACGGAGCTTCCGTCCAGCGAGTCCGGGCTGAAATTCAGGTTCCCGTCATTGGCGTCAGCAACCCAGAATTCCGCGCCCTGAATGGAAAGATGCGCCACCACCGACCCGCTATCCGGCGGCGTCTGCATCAGCACCTGTGCGCCGAATGCCGTCTTATAGAACGCAACAGCCTTCTCGCCATCACGGACGTTTAGCAGGGGCGCAAGAGTAGTAAGCAAATCAGCGCTAGTGTTCATGGCACAATCGTTTAGTCACAGCAGAATACACCACAAGTCAAGGGGTTGTGCCAACCCATTTCAAGCAGATTCTTAGCCGTGATCGGCCAAAAGCAAGATACGACCTGCAACCTAATGCCCGGCCTTCGCCTTCTTGATCTCCTCAGTCACCGCCGGAACCACGTCGAACAGGTTCCCCACAATCCCCACATCGGCAATCTCAAAAATCGGCGCTTCCGGGTCCTTGTTGATGGCCACAACCGTCCGTGCGCCTTTCATCCCCACAATGTGCTGAATCGCTCCGCTAATCCCCAGTGCAAAGTACAGTTTTGGCGCAACCGTCTGCCCCGAGCTGCCAATCTGCCGCTCCAGCGGCAGCCAGCCGTTGTCGCAAATCGGCCGCGACGCGCCCATCTCCCCGCCAAGCGTCTTCGCCAGGTCTTCAGCCAGCGCGAGGTTCTTCTGCTCCTTGATCCCGCGCCCCACCGCCACAATCACCGCAGCCTGCGACAAATCAACCGCCTGCTTCGCCTCCTGAAAGACCTCGTGCGGAGTAATCCTCAGCTGACCCTCGACCTTGGCCGCCACCGTCTCAACAGCCGCCGACCCCGCTCCCGCCTGGTCGCCCCTGTACGTCCCAATCTGAATCGTCGCCATCCACGGAGCATCCCCCGTAAACGACACATCCGCCGCAAACTTCCCTTGGAACATCTGCCGCGTGAACAGCAGCTTTCCGCCTTCGTGCTTGTATCCCACGCTGTCGGAAATCAGCGTCCGGTCCAGCGCCAGCGCCAGTCGAGGAGCAAAATCCCGCACTTGATAGGTATGCGGAAACAGCACAAGCTGAGGCTGCTTCTCGGTAATGAATTGCCGCAGCGCCTCAACATATGCATCCGACGTGTACTGGGCGAGGGGTGCCCCTTGCAGCGCATACGCCTTCGCCACTGCCTTCTGCGCCAGCTCCTGCGCAAGCGCGCCAACTTCGCCCCCCGGCAGCACGACTTCGACACTCCAGCCGGTCTCTTTGGAAATCGCCTGCCCGGCCGCAATGGTTTCAAACGACACGCGATTCAACTTGCCTTCGCGCTGCTCCGCGACTACGAGAATGGTATTAGACATAAGAATTGGATGATTGCAGCGCAAGATGCTGCATCGTCAAAATTTCATTTCGAAGGGGACGGCCTTTAGGCCGTCCATCAGCTCGCTTCGAAAACGGGTCTTTAGCCCCTGAGGGAAGACTTCGCCCTGGCCTGTCAAGCCACGCCCGCATGCGGGAACTAATCCAGAAATTCGAGACTGCCGCGCTTGAGGTGTGTCCCCCATCCGAAAAAGATGACAGCCAGCACCGCGCACAGCAAATTGAGGTACAGCATTGGGCGAACCCATCCCGGAGAGTAGGTGGCGTCCTGACCGGACCATAGCGTAATGAGAACTGCAAAGCTCGCGAACTGCCCGCCAAGCACCTGGTAGGTAAGCCCCCAGTGGCGGCGCTGGTCAAGTTTCTCAACCTCGTCGGGCGTAAGGTTGCGCTCTTCGGCGGGGATGCTGAGATTGGCCATGATGCTGACTTCTCCTTTGGTCGATAATCGGTCGCAATTTCGGAACCGCCCAGAAGAGTGGTCCCACCTCGGCTGTCCATTAGAGCAAACCCACAGAAGATGTGTCCAGAAACTTGTGCACTTATTTTCCTCGACCGTCCCGACGCACAGGTCATCGTCGTCAGCGCCTAAATCACCCGCGCATGGTTCTTCAGGTAATCAACCAGCTTCTTCGCCGCCTCGGCTGGCGGAGCCTGAATCATCTCCGTGTGCTTGTGCCTTTCCGGAACATATAGCCGCTCGATCACCTGCTGATTCTTGCTGAGCTTCCCCTCAACCTCGGCCCACTCAACCTTGCGCACCGGCTTGTTCTTCGCTTGCTTAATCCCGATCAGCGTTGCATAACGCAGTTTGTTAATGCCGCTCTGGATGGTCAGCACCGCGGGCAGCTTCATATCGATGTACTGGTAGTGCCCAGCTTCCAGCTCGCGCTTCAGGTGCAGTCCACCGTCCGTCTTCTCAATCCCGATAATGATGGTGGCATGCGGAATCCCCAGTATCTCCGCCAGCAGTACGCCCGTCTGCGCGCAGCCGTAGTCGTCCGACTGCAAGCCCGTAACAATCAGGTCGAAGTTCTCCTCGCGCACCGCCGCGGCAATCGCCCGCGCCGTGTTCGCCGAGTCCAGCCGTGTAAAGCGCTCATCTTCCAGATGAATCGCCCGGTCGGCCCCCTTGGCCAGCGCCTCCCTCAGCACCTGCGACGCCCGAGCCGGCCCCGCCGTCAGCACAACTACCTCGCCCTGGTGCTTCTCCTTTTGCCGAAGCGCCTCTTCCAGCGCGTACGCGTCCGGCTCGTTCACTTCATACGACACGTCTTCGCGTATCCATTTGCCGTCTTCCGAGAGCTTGAGCGGCGCGTCCTTTTGCGGAACCTGCTTGATGCAGACCAATATCTTCATAGCGACGGGACAGTATATCCGAAACTCAACAATCAGCGTTGAGTAGGTAGATGCGCGCCCGAGTCTTTCAGGCCCCTCAGAACGTCTACGATCTAGTTGCCAGTGTCACGGAAGGAAGAACGGTGATGAGGAAAGCATTGGGAGCAGTGCTTGCAGCGGCAGCATTTTCGGCTGTGGGATGGGCGCAGCAGTCCACACCCATCACGCTCGATGTCGTGGTGACTCCAAAGCACGGCGGAACCGCGGTTGCGGGCCTCACCGCCCAGGACTTCACAGTGCTGGACAACGGCAAGCCACAGAAGATCACATCGTTCGAAGCGCAGGGCGGAAGCACAGCGCCCGTCGAGATAATTCTTGTCATCGACGCCGTCGACACCTATTACACCGCCATCTCTTTTGAGCGTGCGCAAATCGATGCCTTTCTGCACGCCAATGACGGACATCTGCAATATCCCACCATGGTCGCGGTTTTCAACGATCGTGGAACAGAGGTCCAGAACGGCTTTTCCAAGGATGGCAACATAGTCGCAAAGCTCCTCGACAATTACACCGTCGCTCTGCGCTCAATCACCCGCTCAGGCGGTATTTACGGAGCCGGCGAGCGGCTCGGCCTAGCCATGAAAGCCATGGGGCAATTCACTGCCTACAGCGCGAATCTCCCGGGCCGCAAACTGCTCATCTGGATGTCACCCGGATGGCCATTGCTCTCGAGCGCAGCCATCGAAATCTCCGGAAAGCAGCAGGACGAAATCTTTCGCCAGGTCATCGGCCTCTCCACTGAGCTGCGCCGCGCCCAGGTCACCGTCTACAGCATTGATCCTTTGGGTATGAATGATGCAGGTGGTGTAAACACCTTCTATTACCGGAATTTCTTGAATGCGGTCAAAAGACCGCGTGACACGCAGTTCGGCGACTTGGGCCTGCAGGTACTGGCCACGCAAACCGGAGGTCAGGTCCTGAACACCAACAACAACCTCACGCAGCAGCTCAAAAATGTGCTGGCAGACACTGACGCCTATTACCATCTGACGATTGAACCAACGCCCGGCGAACCCGACGAGTACCACAAACTCGAAGTGAAGGTCTCAAAACCCGGCGTCGTCGCAAGAACCCGAACCGGATACTACAGCAGATAAGGTAGGGTGTAGCACTCCGCGCTGCAACCCGATCTACGACAGAGCGCCGCCGCGGCTTTTCTATCCCCTATACCCTTTACCCTGTTCTCTACGCCGACTGCAGAAACGCTACCGTCTGGATCCCCGCCACCTCAAACCGCTTGCGGCACCGCATATTCTTGCAGGCCACCATATCGTCGCGGCGCACCATGTAGGACTGCGCCTTGGCAAAGCGGGCACGGTCGCGCTCGTCGGCATTACGGGGCAGACCGTTTTTCTTCTTGCGAACGAGCCAACCGAGCTGGTAATCACCGGCCTGTCCGCAATGGGGGCAGGTCAGCGTATGGTTCCGCTGTTCCGGGCGCTCGTCAAAAAAGTCACGTTCTTCCATTCGTTTTTCCCCCTTGGCCAAAGCTGCTTGCCTTTACATTGTATGAGGAGCGGGCGCGAATCCAAAGTCACAGCCCCGAAAGTATGACCAGGAAGCGAACAAAGAAGAAGACATTTTCGGCAGTGAAGGCGGTAAAGGCCAACGCTCGCGAACGCGTGGGCCAGCCAAAGCCTGAGCGCGTCATCGCAGATAAGCCGCGAGTTGAGCGCCGCCAGGCGAAGCACAAACCCACGCTTTCTGAAATGCTGAGTGAAGAACAGGGAAAAGGGATTAGTTGAAGGAAATTGCCACTGCGATCCTTTGCATTCACCTGCTCTGGATAGCCGCCGTCATCATCGGCGCGGCATTCACGCGCGGGCGTCCCGTCTGGACCGCCCTGCACGTCGCCTCGCTGCTCTGGGGAATCATCGTCGAAGTCCTTCCCATCACCTGCCCGCTGACAATGGCCGAACAATATTTCGAGACTCGCGCCGGCCTTCCCACCTATCACGGCAGCTTCCTTATGCACTATCTCGACGCCATCATTTACCCCAATCTTCCGTGGTGGCTGGTGGCAACGGTGGGGGTGCTGATCTGCGCGTTGAATCTCGGAATCTACGGATGGAGGTTCATCGTATGGATAAGGGCGAAACAGACCGCGCAGACGGCGTAGTAGCGACGCGTCCAGCTTGCTGCGTTTTAAGCGTATGATGAATACAACGGCGTCTAGCGCGCCGCCGGGCTTCGGCCCTCTTCGGTCCTCCTCGTTCCTGAGCCTGACCCGTAGAAGCGATTCACGCGAAACGAGGAAAAAATGCGTTCAGAACTGGTTTACTCGGCGGGAGTTCGAATCTCCAACCGTTTTTTGCTCTCCACAGTGGCAATGACCGCCGTCCGCAAGTTGCACATCAAGTCAACCCGCATTGAAGACACAACCAACGAGGTCTTCAGCGAGGTCGCCAAGGGCAATTATGTGGAGATAAAGCTGCCGGACGTCAAGGTCATTCCATCCATAGAACCATTGCTGCTGCCTTTGGCGAGCTAGCTCGCCCTTCTGCATCTTTCTACGCTGGCCGCTCTTATAGGCGGCCACTTTATACTTTCCTCATGAGCCAGCTTGTGCTGAACATGATCCGCAGGGGGCAGGCCGCGGAACTCGCCGCGCTCGTAGCGGAGTCTCCCTCGGCGGCGCGGGCGCGCGACGCACAAGGCGTCTCCATGCTCATGTGGTCTATCTATGCCCGCCAGTCACAGATCACCAACACACTCCGCGGCGCCGCAGGCGACCTCGACGTATTTGAGGCTTCCGCCCTCGGCGATTGCGACCGCCTGAAGTCACTGATCGCAGCGGATGCGATGCAGGTATGGGCCATCTCACCCGACGGATGGGCCCCTTTGCACCTCGCCGCCGGTTTCGCCGGACCTCCGGCGGTCAGGCTGCTGCTGGAGCACGGCGCGCACGCGCATCAGGTATCGCATAACCCGCAGCGAAACCAGCCAATCCACGCGGCCATCGCGCTGGCCAACTCAACGGAAACCATCACCTTGCTGCTCGAGGCCGGCGCCGACGTGAACGCGACGCAGGCTGGAGGTTTCACGCCGCTGCATCAGGCGGCGGCAGCAGGGAAGCGCGAGATCGTAGAGCAGCTCCTCAAAAGCGGCGCACGTTCTGACACACGCTGCGACCAGGGCAAGCTTCCCATCGACTACGCTCGCGAGCGAGGCCACACAGCCGTCTCAGAACTTCTCTCATAGCCATTCGCACAGTGGGCTTAGCAATTCCGCATTCTTGGCCCTTTCCAGTTCTCCTTATCCGCTAAACCCTATACCCTATCCCCTGCTCCCTACCTCTACTGCAACATTCCAGAGGCATTATTCGTCCATAATTGGGTATGCGGGAAATGTGTCCGTAGTCTTCAGGGAGATCCTGGTTTTAAACAAATCTTAACTATCCTCCGCGGGGCCAGCCTTCTTCGAGCCGCCGCGCAGCCAATATCATGAATCGAACATAATCCGCGCGGCCGGCCCAGCAAGGTTGGCGGCAACGGTGCAAGAAGAAAACCACGATGGAACGAACGCCTGTGCCACCCACGCCTCCCGAACACCAGCTG
>DASZAG010000086.1:0-5746 GCA_035945555.1 Acidobacteriaceae bacterium | reverse complement strand
TGATCACATGAAAAATTCGACAACCCAAATTAACGCGCTGCCTCAGAACGCCTTCACCTCCACAATTGCGTCGTAGATGTCATCGGATTGCGGAAGAATGATGTCTTCCAGTATTGGGTGGTAGGCGACGAAGGTGTCCATCGAAGCGATGCGCTTAACGGGCGCGTCGAGGTCGTGGAAGAGTTCGTCGGCGATCCGGGCGGCGACTTCGGCTCCGTAGCCCCAGTTCAGCATATCTTCGTGCGCGACGATGACCTTGCTGGTTTTGCGGACGGATGCGGCGATGGCCTCGAAGTCGTAGGGGTTGAGGGTACGGAGGTCGAGGATTTCCGTTTCGATGCCGTGTTCGCGATGCGCCTTTTGGGCTGCCTGGATGGCGCGGGGAACGACGGCTCCGTAGGTGACGATGGTGAGGTGATGGCCTTCGCGCACAGTTGCGGCCTTGCCGAAGGGAATCATGTAGTCGGGGCCGGGGTAGACGGCGCGTCCAAAGAAGCCGCGATAGAGGTGTTTGTGTTCGAGGAACAGCACGGGGTCATCGCAGCGGATGGCGGTGCGAAGAAGCCCGTTGGCGTCGAGCGCGTTGGAGGGCATGATGACGCGCATGCCGGGCGTGTGGGTGAAGATGCTCTCGCCGGACTGGGAGTGGTAGATGGCGCCTCCGGTAAGATAGCCGCCGATGGGTACACGGATGACGGCGGGCGCGGCCCAGGTTCCGTTGGAGCGCCAGCGCATTAAAGGTAGCTCGTTGCGGAGCTGGTGCATGGCCGGCCAGATGTAATCGAAGAACTGGATTTCGACGACGGGCTTGAGTCCGCGAACGGCCATACCGACGGCCCGCCCGATGATGTTGGCCTCGGCCAGTGGGGAGTTGAAGACGCGGTCGGCGCCGAATTCGGATTGAATCCCGGCGGTGAGCTTGAAGACTCCGCCTTTGCCTTTCACCGAGCCTTCGCGCAGATATTCTTCGCGTGAGCAGTCGGCCACATCTTCGCCGAAGATGACGATGCGCGGGTCGCGTCGCATTTCGTCCTTGAGGCAGAGGTTGATGAGGTCGGCCATGGTGCGCTCCTGCGCATTGCCGGCCGGCGGCGCGGGCGCGGTCTGCAGGTCGGGCCGCGTGGGGTCGTAGTGCTCGGAGTAGACATGCCTCAGGATTTCCTGCCTGTGCGGATGCGGCGGCGCAGAGCGCAGGGCGTGCTCGGCAGCGAGACGGACCTCGTCATCACACTTCTTCTCAAGGCGGTTTATGCCCTCGGCGTCGAGAATGCCCTCGCGGAGCAGCAGCATCTGTGTTTTGGAGAGTGGATCGCGGAGCGCGTCAGCATGCAACTCGGTTTCCGGGCGGTAAAGCTTGTCATTGTCGGAGTGCGAATGCGAGTAGGGACGGATGACGTGTCCGTGAATGAGCGCAGGGCCTTTGCCGGCGCGGCAGTGGGCGGCGGCTTGCTCAAACGCGCGCAGGCACTCGACTACGTCGGTGCCGTCTACTTCGGCGATGTGGAGGTTGGGGAAATCGCGAACGAGCTTGGAAATGCTGCCGCCGGGCGTGTTGACCTCGACAGGGACAGAGATGGCGTAGCCGTTGTCTTCAACGACGAAGAGCACGGGCAGCTTTTCATTCGAAGCTGTATTAAGCGACTCCCAGAATTCGCCTTGCGATGTTGAGCCTTCACCGAGCGAGATGTAGACGACCTCGTCGCCGTGAAATTTGACGTCGCGCCACGCGCGGTAGTCTCCCTCATGTTTTTCGGCGGCTTCAGGATGGCGTGAGAAGTAGCGTCCGGCTTCTGCGCAGCCGACAGCATGCAGACATTGCGAGGAAGTGGCGGACGACTGCGTGACGATGTTGTGCGCCGGGCTGCTCCAGTGGGAGGGCATCTGGCGACCGCCGCTGGCCGGATCGGAAGCTGCTCCTACGGATTGCAAAAAGAGGTCTTCAACGCTGACTCCGAGCGCGAGCACGAGCGCCCGGTCGCGATAGTAGGGAAAGAACCAGTCGTATCCCGATTTGAGGACGAGGCCGGCGGCGACGAGAAGGGCTTCGTGCCCGGCGCCTGAAATCTGGAAGAAGATTTTCTGCTGGTGCTTGAGGATGATTTCGCGGTCGTCGGTACGTCGCGAGAGATAAATGAGCCGATAAATCTCGATGAGACGCTCGGGAGTGATCCCGGTCGCCGTCTTCGGTTTGCTTTGTTCTGCGACTGCGGTGCTGCGGCCCATAAATCAGACTCTCCGGCAGAAATGAGGAACTTAAAGGGGCAAGATCGAAGCTCCGAAAATGCCTTTGCGCTTGTTCTTTCTTACCCGAAAGAACATCAGATTGTACAGCCGCGGAGGGGGATTGCAACAGGGAAGAGGGCTGTCCGATTGGAAGCTGAGACTCCGCTGATTTCTACGTGATTTTCTTTCGCATCTTCGCCAGCATGCCGGTCCACGTTTCCGCGTCCTTGTCGGTTAGATTCATACGGCGAATTAGGCGGCGCGTTTTTTCTTCTGTGGCGCCTTCGGTACCGGGTTTGGTGTAGCCGCTCTCAGACAGGGATACGAGCAGTTCGCTTGTGAGGCGTTCGAGCGCGGCGGCGGTTGCTGGCGGCTCAACTGGCTGAGGCGGGGCGGGACTGCCGGTGCGAATCAATTCATAGAGGCAGACGGCGACGGCCTGGCCCAGGTTCATGGAGAGATGCTCTTCTCGCGTGGGAATGCGGAGAAGCCAGTGGCAATGGCTGAGATCGTCATTGGAAAGGCCCCGTTTTTCCGAGCCGAACAGCAGGGCGACACGTTCTGTTGCAAGGCGTGAGCGGAGTTCGGGGCCGATTGCATCGAGCCGGTGGAGGGGATGGTCAGGCCGTCGCGAAGCAGCGCCGGTGGTGCCAATGACCAGTGAGCAGTCGGAGACCGCTTCGGCGAGTGTGGGGAACTCCTCGGCGTTGCGGAGAAGGTCGGGCGCGCCAACGGCGGAGCGCGCCTCGCGAAAGCCGGGCGCATAACAGCTGGCGAGGCGCAGACGCTGGAATCCAAAGTTGCTCATGGCGCGCGCCGCAGCGCCAATGTTGAGGGGGTTGCGCGCAGCCACGAGGACCACGCGCAGATTATCGGGCCATTTTTTGATCAAGCGGCTGCTGCAGGAGGAACGGGCTGGGCGCAGTGCGCGCAGCGAGTGGCGGCAATCGGAATATCGCTGAGGCACTGCGGGCAGGGCCTAGTTTTTGGCGGCTCCGCTTTCGTGGGGAAGAACCTCTTCAACAGCCTTTGCAGTGGCATCACGACAAGGAAGTAAATGGCTGCACAGATGATGATGAATTGAATGACGGCATTGATGAAGTTTCCATAAGTGATTTTGCCGCCGTTGACATAAGCGACCAGAAACCCAAAGTTCGGTTTGCCGACAATCGCGGAGATCAATGGGTTGATAATGTCGCTGACCAGAGAATTGACGACGGCAGTGAAGGCAGCGCCAATCACGACGGCGACGGCCAGATCTACCACGTTGCCACGCAGAACGAAGTCCCGGAAACCCTTCAACATAAGAAACGCTCCTTGAAGCTGAGATTGTTCCGAACACGCCCGGCCCCGGGCCGGGAAGTGCAGATAGCCTACCGCATTTGTGTCGTTTTGTTTAGGCAGCCTTCCCTATGATGCGGGTCCGCATTTGGCTTTTGCCGTCGCTGTCGCGTATTCTGCTGCGTTCCTCTAACGAGCGCGGAGGCTGAGATGAATAAGGTTGTGAAGAGCGCGGATGCCGCCGTGGCGGATATTCCTGATGGGGCCACGGTGATGCTGGGTGGCTTTGGGCTCTGCGGGATCCCCGAAAACCTGATTAAAGCATTGGTGCGGCGAGGCGTGAAGAACCTGCGGACCATCAGCAATAACATGGGCATAGACGGCTTCGGAATGGGGCGGATGCTGGAAGCGGGCATGATTGTGGGCCATACGGGCAGCTACGTGGGCGAAAACAAGCTGCTGGAAGAGATGGTGCTGAAGGGCAAGCTGGACCTGACCCTGGTTCCGCAGGGTACGTTGGCGGAAAGGATTCGCGCCGGAGGGGCGGGAATTCCGGCATTTTTTACGCCCGCCGGGGCCGGAACGCTGGTGGCGGAAGGCAAAGAGACGCGGGAATTCGAGGGCAAGCCGTATTTGCTGGAGGGCTGGCTGCGGGCGGACTTCGCGCTGGTTAAGGCGTGGAAGGGTGACCGGCACGGGAACCTGGTGTATCGCAAGACGGCGCGAAATTTCAATCCCATGATGGCGACGGCGGCGAAGACCACCATTGCCGAAGTAGAAGAGCTGGTCGAGCCGGGGGAGCTTGATCCGGACCATATCGTTACGCCGGGAATTTATGTGAAACGCATCCTTCAAGGCGAGCATTATGAGAAGCGGATTGAACGCAGGACGGTGCGGGAAGCCGTTGCTTAGTGCCGCTGCATTTGCTGCACTTGAACGCAAATTCCACGGTAGCGGCGGACGTAACGGAAGTCAGTAAAGAGGGTCGCCGCGGCGATCAGTAGACACACAAGGAGAAACCAGCGCCGGGAGCGGTCTTTGTGCGTTGCCATTTGGCGAAAGCAGATCGCCATGAGGAAGGCTGCAACAGTGGCCAGCACGATGAGAGGCGCGAGCCGGTTGCAGTCAATAAAGGAACTTGGGCGCGCAAACCATGCGGAAGCGAGGAAAACGCACAGGCATAGCAATCCGGTGACGAGAATGCGGAAGGGAAACTTGGGGCGGAGCATTACAGACAGGATATCGGAGCGGAACTGTGCGTTGTCAGCAGGCCATTTCTTTGATGCTGGCCGCGGGGATGAGTCTTGCGGCGGTCGCGCCGCGTAGGTCATCCAGCGTAAGCCCGGGAGCGATCTCTTCCACAATAAGCCCCTGGGGCGTGACGCGAATCCATGCCATTTCGGTGGCGATGGTGTGGACTACTTTGAGGCCGGTGATCGGAAGCGTGCAGTGGGGCAGAATCTTGGGTTTGCCATCCTTAGTGGTGTGCTCCATGGCGACGATGACGCGGCGCGCGCTGGCGACGAGGTCCATAGCTCCGCCCATACCTTTGACCATTTTGCCGGGGATCATCCAGTTGGCGAGATTGCCTTCCTCGTCGACTTCCATTGCGCCCAGGATGCTCAGGTCGATGTGGCCTCCGCGGATCATGGCGAAGGAGTCGGCGCTCGAGAAGTAGGCGGTGCCGGGAAGTTCGGTCACAGTTTCCTTGCCGGCGTTGATGAGGTCGGGGCTTTCCTCGCCGGCGATCGGATAAGGGCCGACACCTAGCATTCCGTTTTCCGATTGCAAAACAACTTCAATTCCTGGCGGGACATAGTTCGCGACGAGTGTGGGCATTCCGATACCGAGATTGACGTAAAAACCATCCCGTAACTCGCGGGCTACCCGGCGAACAATGCGCTCACGCTTCTGCGATGGTGTTAAGCTGTTTGCGGAATTGGAAGTGTAAGTCATACGGGCATCTCAACCGTTAGGGGCGATGAAGGGCGACTCACGATAGTACCAGTTCTCCGATGTTTTCCGCCGTTTTCAATATTCGTACCCGTTCACTTGTGCGAGGGACCGCTCTGGTGCTGATCAGCCTGGGCGCGGCACTGTTGTTTTCTGGATTTCCGCAGGTGCATACGGCATGGCCTATTATGTTTGCCGCGTTCGCGGCGCTCTGGGGCATGGTTGAAACATCGCGCTGCCTGCGCCTTCGCTGGAGCTTCTATCACGGCGGCGTGGTGGTGCTGCTCTA
>DASZAG010000085.1:0-67829 GCA_035945555.1 Acidobacteriaceae bacterium | reverse complement strand
ATGTCGAAGATTCGAACCTGAGCCAGTACGAGTCACGGCTCCGGCTGCTGAGAATTTAAGCCGCACACCGCACAGCCGGCGCAAGCCGACGGTGCGCGGCGTGCGAGGCAACGGGCTCCCGGGAGCTCGCGGGCATTCGCGCCAACCAACACCAAAAGACGAGGAAAACTTATGTACTCCAAGGAACAGCGGGAGAAGCTGGCGCGTTTGGCTGTCGAGCTGCGCGCTATCGTGTCCACGGCCAAGAATGACGGCAATCGTGGACTCACCTCGGCCGAGCAGGAGAAATTCAACAAGCTCGAAGCTGACTACACGGCGCTCGAAGCCGGCATCAAGGCCAACGAATCGATCGACCGCATCGAGAACGACCTGCGCAGCGTCGATCCTGACCGCATCGCGGCCACCATGGGCGGCGAAGTCTACGGCGCCGAGGCGGAGAAGGAAAACAAGAGAAAGCACAACGAGGCCTTCAGCCTGTATCTGCGCCAGGGCGTGGACGGCCTCTCGGCTGAGCAGAAGACGCTCATGCGGACAAAGTTCCGCGCCGTGCAGCCGGGCGAAGTGCGCAACGCGCAGACGCTTACCACCACCGGCGGCGGTTACCTGATTCCGACCGGCTTCTCGGACGCGCTCGAGGAGGCGTTGAAGTGGTTTGGCGGAATTCTCGGTAATGTGGGCGAGTTCCAGACCGAGAGCGGGAATCCTCTGCCCTGGCCGACCGTGAACGATACCACCAACAAGGGCCGCATCCTCGGCGTGAATACGCAGGTGACGGAAACCGATCTGACCTTCGGGCAGGTCACCTTCAACGCCTACATCTTCACGTCCGACAGCGTGCTCGTGCCGCTGGCGCTGATCGAGGACTCGTATTTCAACCTCGATACCTTCATCGCCAAGGCGCTCGGCACGCGTCTCGGACGCCTGCTCAACAACAGACTGACGGTGGGCTCTGGAACGAATGAGCCGGACGGGATCCAGACGGCCGTAATCGCTGCGGGAAACACCACCCAGGGAGCCACCGGCGAGACCACGTCGCTCATCTACAACGACCTGGTCGACACCATGCACCTCGTGGATCCGGCTTACCGCCAGTTGCCTTCGGCCAAGTGGATGTTCCATGATTCCACGCTCAAGGCGCTGCGTCTGCTGAAGGACACGGCTGGCCGTCCGCTGTGGCAGCCGGGCCTCACCGCCGGCTTCGGCAGCGGCTTCCCGGAGACGATCCTGGACAAGCCTTACGTCATCAACAACGACATGCCGGTCATGGCCGCGAATGCCTATCCGATTCTGTTCGGAGACATGAGCAGCTACAAGGTTCGGCGCGTCGCCAGCGGCACAACCGTGCTGCGCCTGGTCGAGCGCTATGCCGACTACCTGCAGGTTGGCTACATCGGCTTCCTGCGGGCGGACGGCCAGCTCCTCGACGCCGGCACGCACCCGATCGCCGCTTTCCAGAACTCCGCAACCTAAACCGACGAAGCAGAAACCTGGGAGCGTCCGTAAAGGGCGCTCCGGGGATCTCTGAAAGGATTTCCGAACGCTATGAGAGTGCGCATGCTTGAATCGATTGCCGGCCACGCGATGCCGCACTACGGGATTACTGGGACCTTCTCGCTTGCGCCGGGCGACGAGCCGGAGCTGCATGACGAGCTGGCTGCGAAATGGATCTCCAGCGGCATCGCCGAGAGAGCCGAGACGTCAATCGCAGCAGGAGTTCCGGCTGCGTCGCCCCGCTCCGCAAAGAAGAGCCGCTCGAAAGAGGAACGATAGACCATGGCGCTGCTCACAATAGCTCCGCCGGCGTCGGAGCCGGTCACGCTCGCGCAGATGAAGCAGTACGCGCGCGTCGACTTCACCGACGACGACACGCTCTGGCCGCTGCTGATCGCGGCCGCACGCGAGTGGTGTGAGGTTTATACGCAGCGCCGCTTTGTGCTGCGCACCATGCGCCTTTACATGGATTTCTTCCCCGGCTACGTCGATTTCAAGCTGGCCGGTCAGAAGGTGAGCTCACCCTTCGTCAGCGGATCGAATGCTGTACTGGTGGGCATCCGCTACGCGATCGCGCTCCCATATCCGCGGGTGCGTGGCATCGCACAGTTTCTTTACCAGGACCAGAACGGCGAGCCGCAGCAGATGATCGCCGCGACCGACTACATTCAGGATATTCAATCGCAGCCGGCGCGGTTGACTCCGCTCTTCGGCAGCATGTGGCCGGTTGCCCGCGTGGTCGCAAACGCCGTCCAGGTGGACTACGTCACCGGATACGGCGGAAATATCGCCGTGAGCACGACGGCGAATTCGACCGCAATCTCTGGATACGTCTTCGCGAGCGGCATGGCCGGATTGGCGATTTCGATCCCGAATGCGGGGACCGGCGGCAATACTCCGCTGAATACAACCATCGCCAGCGTTGACAGCAACGGCAACGGCACGCTGGCTACGCAAGCCTCGTCTGCGGTTTCAAGCGTCCAGGCCTACCTTGGCGACCCAGTTCCGGAAGCGGTCCAGATCGCCGTCCTGCGGCTCGCGACTTACTACTATGAGAACCGCAACTATTCTCCGGACAAACAATTTCTCGATTCGGTCAAGGCGCAGCTCGCGCCATATCGGGACCTGAGGCTATAGAGTTGGCGGCTCCGGCGATTCCTCGGATGGCGGCGTCGCGGCTCAACCGCCGCATCGCGATCCAGCAGCAATCGAGCGCGCAGGACGGCTTCGGGCAGCCGGTGCAGACCTGGAACACGGTCTATTCCTGCTGGGCCAACATCGACGTGCAGCACTCGCAGCTGATGTATGAGACGGCCGAGTTTGTCGGCAAGAACACGCTGCGCAGCACCATCCGCTACACCAGCAGCATTGTATTCAACCGCGGAGACCGCATTCAGTACGTCGAGGAGGGAACCTCGAACACGCACACCTATCAAATTCAGTCGATCCTCAACGCCGAGCAGCGCAACATCTGGATTACGTTTCTCGCCTATGAGATCAACCCGCAGGAATAGATGATCGAAGCCGGAATCACCGCATTTCTGCAGGCCAGCAGCGCCCTGGCCGCACTGGTGGGCACGCGGATCTACCCCACGCAGTTGCCGGACAGCACTGTCTACCCGGCGATCACCTACCAGATGGTCGGCGGCAATTCGAAGCCAACGCTGGACACCTCCGGCGTACAAAAGCTGCGCATGCAGTTCGACTGCTGGAGTGCGGCGACGCCGGACGGGGGGACCTACGCGCAGGCGGCCTCGGTGCGCGAGGCGCTGATCGCGGCGCTGAACGGGGTGCAGACGACGCTGAGCGACGGCACGCGCCTGCTGACTGCGGACCTGGTCAATCCAGGTATGAGCTTCTTTGAGCGCGAGGCCCTGCAGTATCGCTGCATGGTCGAGTTTTACCTGCTGTACACATTTCAATAACCAGGAGCAAGCAACATGGCATATACAGGATCTAAGGCGCAGGCTGGGCGGGGAAGTTCGCTCTCGATCGGCTCTTCGGTCACGCCCACCGGAACCACCACAACCAGCAGCACGTCCATCACGGGCGTTACCAGCACTTCCGGAATTGCGGTCGGCGCATCGATCAGCGGCACCGGGATTCCCGCCAACACAACCATTACCGCGATCAGCGGCAATACTCTGACCATCTCGAACGCGGCTACTGCGACCGGAAGCGTCACGCTGACGATCTCTCCCGTCATCCTCGGCGAGATCAAGTCGGTCCCGTTCAAGGCCGGCAAGTGGGAGACCGCCGACGTCACCAACTTCCAGTCCGGATCGGACCGCGAATTCATCACCACCGTCCGCGATAATGGCACCGTGGATCTCGCCGGCAACCGCGTAAGTGGAGACGCGGGCCAGCAGGCCATCGAAGCTGCGTATTCCAGCGGCGGCATCTCGGCCTTCACCCTGCAGCTCCCGCTGGCTTCCGGCCAATCGACAAGCGGGGACAAATACACATTCAACGCGCTGGTAGTGTCGCGCGACTTCACCGTCGACGTGACCAAGGAAATCGACTGGCAGGTCAGCCTGAAGATCTCCGGAGCGGTCACCTTCGCGGCAGGCAGCTAGATTTCTCTGGCGATTCGGGAGCGGTTGCGGTAGACTCGCAGCCATTCCCGTTTTTCAAGGAGATTTATGTGCTACCGAAAGCTGGTTTGGCTCCTAGTAGTCGCTTGCGGAGGTGCCGTACTGGGCGCGGCCCAGAACAAAGAGGACGCACCGGAAGTTTCATCGCGCCCAACGGTGCTCGTTACTTCTGCGACTGAAACGGACAGATCGGTCAGTATAGCCGGGGCAGCAACGAACGTCTCCGGCGTTGCCCTGGGAACGGGCGAGGCGAACAGCAGCACTTATCAACATTCCGAAGTGTGGGAAGTCGTGCGGCGCCTGCAGGACGGGTGTCCCGCAGCGCTATTTGTAACCGATCCGCAGACGCCGCACAGTCTGACGGTCCATGTCGATTACCAGAAAGTGAACGGCGTTTTCGCTATGGGGAACGTTCTATATCAGCTCGTCGTCCTTGATAGTGCACATAATCCTCTTTACGTAAGCAAGAAGAACTGGCTGCGTCGCGAAGTAAAGCCGGTTTGCAAGGTGATCGAACGACACGATTGAAGAGGACGCCAAAGTTGAATAAAGGCCGCCTGCGGGCGGCTTTTCTACTGGAGTTAATGAAATGAAAAGTCGCGAAATTGCGAACACGAAAAAGGATGCTACTCTCCCGCGCACGCCAGTCATGATTGGTGGAAAGAGCTATGACCTTTGCTTTGACCTCGGCGCACTTTCAGAAGCCGAGACGGAGCTGCGAAGACAGGGGCATGACGTGAACCTGCTCGCCGCCTTACCCACACAGAACCTGGCGAACACTCGCGTCATATTCGCGGCGGCGGTGCGGGCATTCCATCCGGAGCTCGGTTTCGAGGAGGCGCAAAAGATGCTGACGATAGGCGACCTCTATAATGTGGCCGATGCGATTTTCGCAGCTTGGAGCGCTGCTATGCCGACACCGAGCGAGGAGAAAAATGGCGACCCTCCGCAGGCCGCCGAGTAGGGCGGCCGCTTAACTGGATCGACATCTGGGCGTTCGGTCACATACGGCTTGGCCTGAGTAAGAAGCAACTGTTCGCGCTCACGCCAAGGATGTTTGATGCCCTGTTTCGCCAGGAGCGAGACGTGCGTCGACATCAGGAGATCCTCTTCGCGCAGCTCACCGCATCGGTGATCAATTTCGGCTTCTGCCGTCCGAAAGAGCCGGTAAGGCCTGAATCTTTCATGCCATCACAATGGGAGCGACTTAACGAAGTGGGAGCGCCGCAGCGCAAACGCATGACGCGGAAGCGCAGAGAGAAGGTTGCGAATGATTTGCGAACAGTGATGGCGCAGTATCTAAAGAAGGATTGAGCGCACATGGGAGGATTTTCGATTGAGTTTCAGGGGTTGCAGGAGTTAGAAGCAAAGTTGCAATCCATGGGCACAGACCAGGCCGCACGGGCGGTGAATCGTGGACTGAAGGCCGGCGCGCAGGTATTCCAGGCCGCGGTTGAGGGAGCGGCGCCGATGCGGCCCGATCTGCCGAGCGGAACCGCGCTGCCGCCGGGCGCGCTCAAAAGCGATATAGTCACGCACAAGGCGGTCGTCGACGGCGAGCTGGCGCAGATCATCGGGCCAGCGAAGCATACGCGACACGCGGCTATATGGGTCGAGTACGGCCATCGTCTTGTGCGGGGTGGGTATTCGCGGCTAATGAAGAACGGGAAATATCGCGGGCCGGGAAAGCAGATTGGGACCGTGCCCCCGCATCCGTTCATACGCCCGGCCTTTGAGGCGTCGGCGCGGGAAGCGACTGAGACCGCGATCGCCGCGATCGAAGAAGAAGTTGCGCGTCAGGCGAAACAGTGATATCGTTTTTGGCCTGGGGGAGCGCAAATTAATGAAATCGGCTGGGTGGTTAGCAATTCTGGTAGCCGCGGTTCTGTGGGGCGCGGCAATCGTGCAGGTTA
The DNA here is from genome assembly GCA_035945555.1 of Acidobacteriaceae bacterium. Classification (GTDB taxonomy): domain Bacteria; phylum Acidobacteriota; class Terriglobia; order Terriglobales; family Acidobacteriaceae; genus Silvibacterium. The sequence continues at coordinate 61,831 of DASZAG010000085.1, read as the reverse complement.
GAAACGCCGCCAATGAAGCGCCGCAGAGGATTACCGAGGCCTACGCCGCGATGGACAGCGGAGATCAATCCCTACTCGATGAGCAATCCGCCGATGCGAATCGCACACGCGAAGTGGAGATGATTGAGGGGATCGCGGGCGCCGCGTTCATGGTTGCGGGCATCGCGCTGATCGGAAGAGCGCGGAAGACTGAGACCGCCTAAAAGCATTTTCGGATCATTGCGTACCAGCCGCCATTCGTGGCGGCTTTTTATTGGGAGTTGAGAATGTCTAACGCAGCCGGCGAAGCGGAAATTGTCCTCAAGGCGAATACCGCGAGCTACTCCGCGGGGATTGAGAAGGCAAGGCGCCAGCTCAATCAATTCGGCGTGGAGAGCGTGCGGGTGGGGCATGCGACGGTGGCCCCTTGGATGGCGTCTTCGGCGGCGATCCGTGTGCTCGAAGGGAACGTCACCAACAACATCCGCGCGGCAGAACGCTTCGTCGCGACTTTGCCGGGCGTCCAGACCGCACTTCTGAAGGCGTTTCCGGTTGTCGGCGCGGTCGCGCTGGGCGGCGTGCTCATGAAGCTCGGCAAGGACGTATATGACTTCGTCGAGAAGACGGAGCAGATGCCGAAGGCGATTCGGACCGCGTTCCAGTCCATGAATGACCAGGGACGCCTCGCGAATGACACCCTGCGTCTCACCGATGACCGCCTCGCGAATCAGATCGCTCTCCTCGAAGGAAAACCGCAGAACAACCTTGCGATCGCGCTCGATCAAGACCGGCTCATGGCTGACAAGCTCAGCGATTCATTGCAGAGGGTCAACGATCAGGTCGCACGGGTGCTCAAGGCGAATAGTAACGGTCCTCTCGAGCAGCTCCTCGGGAAGGGAACGACTGCGGGCGTCGAGGGGATGATTTCCTACTACACGCAGCGACTGAGCGATCTCGGCGAGCAGCAGTCGGACGCAGAGCACGCCGGCGACAAGGCGGCTGCCGTGCGGATCCGCAAGCTGATCTCTGACACCATTGCTGCGGCGAGGCGTGACGCGCAGAAGGAACTCGCGCAGCGATCGGCGCTGCAAGCCGGGATGAGCTCGCTGGCTGGGGCTGGCCCGCAAGGTGCGCTCGCAAGTTACCTGGTCGGAGACCAATCATCGAATATTGCTCTGGCTCAGGGGTTCGATCGCCGGCTGGCATATCTGAGTGAGGGAATCGCAGAGCAGCAGCGCAACCTGCAGCTTGAGTCCCAACGTCAAAAGGACGAGGATGCGAAGGAGCAGGCTGCAAAGCGGAAGGAGCTAGCGCGCCAGGCTGCGGAAGCGCAGCGACAGGCCGACGCGAAGCAGATGCAGGCCTTCGAAGACGGGCTCGCCGCGATGAAGAATGCCCACGAGATATCGGTGGGCGAAGAATACGGCTACTGGGCAAACAAGCTCGCTGCTGTGCGGTCGGGTTCTGAAAACTACTCTCGCATCATGCGCGAGATGGGAACGCTCTACCAGCAGGTCCTGAAGTCGCAGGACGCGCTTGTGAAGAGTTATGTTGACAACAATCTGATCGCGCCCACCCCGCTGTTGAATGCGCAGGGCGTTCCCGTGCCGCTGCCGCAGCCGACGAAGTCGCTGTCGACGGACCTTTCGCTCAGCAGCAACTTCACGCGCTTCGAGCAGCCGCAGAACAAGGCTGCAGTCAAATATCTGAAAAATCTGAACGACGGAGTCGCGATTCAGAAGCAAAACGCGGATGCGCTGGCTGAGTCTTCTATCCAGATGCAGGTCGCGACGGGCCAGATGTCGAAGCTCGACGCCGCGCAGGCCATGGCCGCCCTGCATGCGCAGCAATATGCAGAAAATCTCAAGTCGCTGCAGGATGCGATTGCCGCGGTGATGTCTGCGCCGGAGCTTTCCCCGATCGAGCGCAGCGCGAAGGCCTCCGGCCTGCAGAACCAGATCAGCGCCCTTAACGGATCGCGCGCAATCGAACAAGTCCAGGACTTGGCGAAGATCGACGATTCGACGCTCGGAGGCAGTATTCACCGGGCCTTGGACCTGTATGTCAGCGAGGCGCAGGACGCGGCGGCGCAGATCTCGCGGATCCTCACTGACGCATTCGAAAGCGTGAACGATTCGCTTTCGCACTCGCTCATGGCGCACGCCTACAACGGACGCGAATACCGCCGCGGCATCGAGCAGGGTCTGAGCAATACGGCGCGGGGCATCGGGTCGCAGGTGCTCAACGCGGGCTTTCACCAGATCGAAGGCAGTGTGCTCGGCAAGTTCGGCTTCGGCCCGAAGTCAAAGCCGGACGGGACCGCTTCGAATCCCATCTACGTTCGCCTGGCCAGCGGCCAGCTCGCCGGATCGGGCGCGGGCGCATCGTCACTTCTCTCGCTGGTCCAGAGCAGCGCGTCTCCCAGCTCGGGGCTGTCTACAGTTTCGCCGATACTCTCAACGCTGATCTCCGCGCTTCCGGGATTTGCCGCTGGTGGACCGATCCCCTCGAATCTTCCGTCGATCATCGGCGAGGAGGGCCCGGAGCTGTTTATTCCGTCTAGCGCCGGCCGCATCGTCCCCAATCACGATCTCTTCGGCGCCAGCGGCGACACGCATCTGCACACCACGATTGACGCCCGCGGCGCTTCGGATCCGGCGGACGTGGAGGCTCGCGTACACCGCGCCATGTCCGCCTGGGCACCGAAGATCGTAGCCGCCTCAAAGAACAGCGTTCGCGAGGAGCGCCTGCGTCGTCCTTCCACCGCTACCCGGTAAAAATTCATGAGCACAAGCACAATCACCGTCGGGGGAAACTCCGTCACGCTGGTCGCGTTGCCTTCGTCGCCGGCGTTCCGTGTGGCCGAATTCACGCTCACCGACGCTGTATCGATCGTGAGCTCTCCCTTTACGGGGCAGACGCAGGCGCAGCAATGGCCGGGCGGCGACAGTTGGGGAAGCGTTTTGACGCTGCCTCCGCTGCAGCAGGCGGACGCGGACGAATGGATCGCATTCCTGATGCAGATGCGTGGCATGGCGAACGCGTTCCAGGTTGGCGACCCGCTGAAGGCCGCGCCTCGCGGCACTCCAAGCGGAACGCCGCTGGTCGACAACACACAGAACGGCGGCAACCAGGCGATGAGCCAGTCCCTCGGCACCAAGGGCTGGACCGCCTCGACGGCGAACCTGCTGCTGCGCGGGGACTATATCCAGATCGGCTACCGGCTGCATCGCGTGCTGGATCCCGTCAGCTCCGACGCAAGCGGCAACGCGCTGATCAGCATCTTTCCGTCGCTTCGCGAGCAGCCGACGGACAGCGGGACCGTTGTCACTTCCAATGCGCGTGGCTTGTGGCGGCTTGCTACGAATCAGCGCAAATGGTCTGCCGATTATACGAAGCTGAGCTCGATTTCCATTCCGATGCGGGAGTATCGCTGAGTGTCGCGCAATCTCGATGCGTCGCTGCTGGCCGCGCTTCCGGAAGGCGTGGTCCAGCCGGCGATCCTGGCCGCGCTGACCTTCAAGTCGGGCACCGCGTATGCGTGGAGCGGGGTTGGTCCGCTGACCTACGGCGGAAACACCTATCAGGGCGTCGGCGCGCTTGGCGAGATCTCTCCGGTCAGCGAGGGAACGGAAGTCAACGCGGAAGGCATGGCGATCAAGCTGAGCGGCCTTCAGCTCGTGCCGTTTGTCGGAAGCGGCGCTCCCGGAGGCTTGACGGCGCCGGTCACGCCGCCCACGGGCCAATTTGTCGCCTGGGTGAAAGCGACTGAAGCAGTCGCATGGACGGACGGTCCGAGCACGCGGCAGGCGAGCGCGACTCTGACTGGTGGCGTCGTAGGCATTTCGGGCTCGGCGTTTGGCGAATCGGTCGGCGCCAAGGTTACCTGGAGCGACTTCATCGCAAATCTGCCTCCGGATGCGGTCATTCAGAATATTTATCTCGTAGCCAATGTCACCGGCACGGGCGATGGCGTGACCTTCATGGGATTTGGTGGTCTCCCGATTCCTGTAGGGAATTTCTCCGGTCAATACTACGTCAATGTTGGAAACACGCTGGCGGAGCTCGAAGCTTACGAAGTGGCTGCCGAGATGGGTCAGAGCCTTCCCGGCGCCACGAATTCCGAGACCTGGGTCATCAATGGAATCGCGCTCGCGGTTTATTACACATCCGCGTCGAATTCCTACAGCCTGGTCAACGAGGCACTCGGCGATATCCAGCTCGGAGCGCCGGCCTCGATCTACTTCGGCCTCGTCCAGAATGGCGCGCTGATCGGCAATCCCTACATGATTTTTTCCGGGCTGATCGACCAGCCCACTGTGGACGTGGGAGTCGACACCATCAGCATTTCGATCGCGCTGGAAAACAAGCTCTCGAACCTTGCCCGGCCAACCGCGCGGCGATACACCGCTAACGATCAGCATATCGACTATCCCGATGACATCGCCTTTAACTGGGTCGAGACGCTGAATGACATCGCGCTGCGGTGGGGAAGCTAGACCATGCCGCTCACACGCACACCTCACTGGGCGACGCGCGAATTTCACCAGTTTCTGGTCGCGCGTGCGCGCGAACCCTTCGCGTGGGGCAAGAACGATTGTTGCCTCTTTGTGGCCGACGCGATCCAATCATTCACGGGCGTCGATCTAGCGGACGATTTTCGCGGCAAATATTCCGACGAGGCTTCGGCTTTCGCGCTCATCAAATCCGTCACCGGCGGAAGCACTGTAGCGGATGCGGCCCTTCACTGCGCGAAAACGCACGGCCTGCATGAATGGGAGCATCCGCTGCAGGCGCAGCGCGGCGACCTGGTGATCGTGCAGAACGCCGGGCAGATCATCAGCGGCATTGTGCACCTCAACGGCCGCACTGTCGCTGTTGTGGGGCCCGCAGGCCTCAAGCTTATCCCTATCGGCAATATCGCGCGGAGCTGGCATGTCTAAGGCCATTGAAGGCGCGGCCATGCTCGCTGGGGCGGTGGGAATGGGCGTCGCTGCGTTCATGGATCCCGCGCTCGTCGCGTCGCCGTTCTTCGACAAGCTGATGGAGACGCTGATCGTCGGCGGCATCGCAATGGAGGCGGGAGCCGTCGCGGACGCGCTCATGCAGAACCGCGGCATGGGCATCACCACGCGGCAGCCGGCGGCCTTCCGGCAGATCATTTATGGCGAGCAGCGCGTCGGCGGGGTCGTCGTTTATGAATCCACCACGGGCGGCCACTTCGACCAGTACAACTATGTGATCGTGCTGGCCACGCACGAGGTGGACTCGATCGTCAACCTTTACCTCGACGGCCGCCAGGTGCATTGGGACGGGTCCAACACGAACGGCAACACCACCCGCAACGGCGTGAACTTCGGGGGGCACGCCAGCGGCGGCGACTTTATCGGGCCGGGCGGTCAGCACTACAACTTCGACACGCTGGTTTATTGCGAGGCTCGCTTCGGCGATCAGACTGACGGCGATGTCATCACCGGCTTGACGGCCAACGATCCGAACTGGGCGGCGAACAGCAGCGGGTCGCCGTGGGTCGGCGGTTGCTGTTATGTGTACCTCAAAGTCGAATACGACCAGGCGATGTTTCCGCAGCCGCCGGAAATCAAGTTCACGATCCGCGGGAAAAACAACATTTACGATCCGCGTACTTCGACGAGCGGCTACTCGACGAACTGGGCCCTGATCGTTGCCGACGTGATCACGGACACAAAGTGGGGCCTGGGAGATGCGAGCGTCAACCAGGCCCAGCTTATCGCGGCAGCGAATGTCTGCGACGAGCAGGTCGCGCTGGCGTCTGGAAGCACGGAGTCCCGCTACTGCCTGCATTGGCACTATGACACCGGGACGTCGATCGGGAACGTTCTGCAGACGATGATGGCCGCCGCGGCCGGGCGCCTGTCGCGGATCGGCGGCGAGTGGTTCATCTGGCCCGCATATTGGACAGGGCCCACGCTGAGCTTCGATGAAAATTCCCTCACCGGAAAAGTGAGCTGGCAGCCTTACAGGAAGTTCCGCGATCTCTTTAACCGCGTCCGCGGAACCTACATCGCAGCCAATGTACCGTACAACGTCGCGGGCGACCTTTACGACGCGAATGGCTGGTACGACGGGTCGATCGCCAACCAGTTTCCTTTCGCATTTCAGCCGACGAGCTATCCGGAATACGCGGCCGACACGCTGCACGGATATCCCGGCGACATATTTCTTGCCGAAGATGGCGGGATCCAGCTTCCGCGGGAAATCGTGCAGAGCTGCGTCCTCTCCATCAGCCAGGCGCAGCGCTGCGCCAAGATCATCCTCTTCCGCAATCGGCAGCAGGGCTCAGGCACGCTGGAGATGTGCCTCAACGCGTTCCAGTTGCAATGCGTCGACGTGATGCAGATGACCTTCGCGCCCAACGGGTGGACGGCGAAGCAGCTTGAAATTGTGTCGACGCGGTTTATCGTCGCGAAGGGCGATGGCGACGAGGCCCCAAGCGTGCGCTTCCAGGTTGGCGTTCAGGAGACGGACCAGAGCACTTATGAGTGGAGCACTTCCGAAGAGCTCACGGTTTACGACGTGCCCAGCAATCCTCCCCAGGCGCCGTACGAAATCGCCGCGCCGACCGGGCTGACAGTTTCTTCAAGCTCGCTTACTGCGCTCAACGGCGCTGATGGCACAATCACGCCGCGGATCCTCGCGAGCTGGGCCGCGCCGGCAGACGTGCGCGTTACACAAATCCAGATCCAGTATCAGCTCGTCGGAGCTTCGAGCTGGACGGACGCGGGAACGGTCGACGCATCCACGACAAGCACTTATATCGGCGGCGTGGTCGCTGGCCAGCAATACAACGTGCAGATTCGGTCCCTGACCGCATCGGGAGCCACATCCGATTGGGTCGAGGCTGGTCCTTGCCTCGTTTGGGGGCCGATCGTTCCGCCGCAGCCGTTCCTCGTGACCACTGTGTCGGCTGGAGTGTTTGTCACCGCAGGCGGCAAAGATATCACCGTTCCGGCATAGGAGACTTTTTATGAGCACTGTACCTCTATCGCAGGTCCTCATCGAGGGCACGCTGTCGGGTCGCCCCGCTGCGGGAACCGCCGGACGCCTTTATTTCGCGACGGATACGAAGCGCCACTATTACGACAATGGTTCCGGATGGGACGATATCTCGACGGGTGTGCCGACGAACGTTGCGCTTGCGCCGAGCGCGGGCGGCAACTTCACGGTTGCGCATGGCCTGGGATTCACGCCGTCGGCGGTGCTGATTTCGATGACCTCCAGCGGCTCGATCTGGCTGCAGTCGCCGACGAGCTGGGACGCGACAAACCTCTACCTGGTCGCCAGCGACGCGGGAGTGACGGCGAAGGCCGTCTGCCTTCCTTAGGAAAGGAAATTCATGAATGTTGTGATTGAGGGGCTCTATTCGAGCCTTCCGCCTGCGGGTGTGCCTGGACGCATCTTTTTCACGCTCGACACGAAAACCTACTATTCGGACAACGGGGAGGGCTGGACCGAAGTTCCGAGAGTCCCGGCCGCGTTTGTTGGCGACTCAGGATCCGGCGGGGCCGCGGGGGCAGTCCCGGCGCCGGAACCGGGCGACGCTGCCGCCGGGAAATTTCTCTATGCCGGAGGCGGCTTTGCGATACCGCCAGGCGCTGATCCTGTGAACGTCTCGCTTGCGCCGGAAGCGCCTGGTCCGTTCACTGTCGCGCATGGTCTGGGCCGCGCGCCGAAGGCCGTTCTTATCTCGATGACATCGAGCTTTCAGATTTGGTTGCAGAGCCCGACCGGCTATGACGCGACGAACCTGTATCTTGTCGCGTCCGACGCCGGCGCCACCGCCAATGCAGTTTGTTTCTAGGAGAGAAAGTAAATGAAGAGGATTCTCGGATTCATTCTAGCGATCGTCGCTTTGCCGGCCCTTGCGCAGCAGCCGCAAACCCAGACCGCGCCGATTTTTGACGCGAACGCGAAGTACGTAAATGGAGTCGCACCTGGCTATTGGCCGACTGCCGGCAGCGGGCTCACGTTGAACCTGAGCGCAGGCACCGCCAATTGCTCGGGGACGATTGCCACGTATGCCGCAGGCACGCTGACGATGACCGCGAGCACCACGAATTACGTGTATCTCAGCACCGCGTCGAGCTGTGTGCCGGCGGTGAAGACGACGGCATTTGTGGCAGCAGATATTCCCATTGCGGAAGTAGTGGCCTCCGGTACAGCCATCACGCCCATCACGGATGTTCGAACTATGTACTTCGTTGCTGGCACCAGCTCGGGGGCCGGTCTGTCAGTTTGCGCCGATACCTCTGGTTCGGGAACAGCACAGAGCTGCACTCCGTCGCCGGCCTTTACGCCAACTACGAACAGCTGCATGATCTACACGACGACCACGACGAATAGCGGCACCAGCCTCACGCTGAACGTTGGTGGAATTGGAGCCAAGAGCGTTGCGAAATGGCAGGGAGCCATCACCTTGGCTGCGGGAGATGTTCCAGCAAACAAGCCGGTGGTCGCCTGCTATGACGGTGCAGACTGGAATCTATCGACGATTGGAAACGCGCCGACAGGCGGAGGGGGGAGCTTCCCAAGTGGAGCAACTGGTGGCGCGGCCTATTACAACGGCAGCGCTGGAGCCATTTCCAGCGATGTCACGGTAGACCAGGGAGGCACTCCGAACCTCGCAGTAGGGGCTAACGTTCCCGGCATCAGCATCGACAATGGGCAGGCTACGACTGTCTCGAATTTATCAACGCTGACCACCTCCAATTCAATTCTTGCGGTTGGCTCCTTCGTCCGGGTGACGGACGGAGCCTATTGTGGCGACACCGCGACCGGAAGCGGATCAGTGAAAGAGACGCTGGAATGCACTGCTCTCACCAGTGGCTCATGCTCCGCATGGTCGGCGTTCGCATGCAGCAACGTGGCTTCGCCCTCGACTCCAGTCCCCGAATCCATCAGCGGTCTGGCCTATTGGTGGGGGGCTGACCAGGCTCCTGCTCAGACCAACAATACTGCGATGCTTCGCTGGTACAGCCCCTTTACGGGAAACATGCTGACCAGCAATAGTAGTGGGCCGACCTTCCTCACAAATCAGTTGAACTCGCTTCCTGCGGTTTCGTTCCCTGGAACTTCAGCGGGCAGGATGACGATTCAGTACCCAGTTGGACTGAACCAATCGACGACGTTCGTAGTATTCAATCCGGCGAGCTTCAGTGCGTATTGCGATTTCTTCTCCGGGGCGACAGGCGCACTGTTGCTTCGTTTTAACCAGACCACAGCTCACCTTGATCTGGAAAAGACGTTCACTTCGACTATCGCCACGGATACGACCACGCTGACTGCATCGACGTGGTATGGAGCTACCGTTACCTATGACGGAGTAGGCACCGGGAATTACGCCTTCAGGGTTAACGGAGCGGCTTCTTCGAGCGGGACCAATCTGGTGGCCATCACCGCTAACACGTCTTCTGTTGCATACAACCAGCAAGGCACAAATGAGGACTTCAACGGCTCCATCGCGGAAATTATTGTCTACAACCGCGTATTGACGAGCGGTGAGATCACTACCGTGGAGAGCTATCTTCACAGCAAATGGGGGGTCTACTGATGCGTAGATTCCTCACCGTTTTCCTGCTGCTGATTTGCGCGTCATCCGCCTTCGCTCAGATCGACACAACCAAGTGGTACGTCGTGAACCCCATAAAAGACGACGGCAACTGGTGCCACTTCACTGCGAATCAGAACGTTTCCGGCGGGTATTTGACGCTTACCGCAACCTCTGGCTCATACGCCTGCAATCCGGGTGGAACCGGAGTTCCGTATGCGACGGGGATGATCTTCAGCCTCGGCAGCACGCCTTTCAGCTTCACTTATGGGGTCGCAAAGGCAAGGGTTAAATTCGGGACCGCTGGCAATACGATTTGGAGCGCGTTCTGGATGTGGGGCGGCGGAGCTGGTTCTAACGGTGCGCCCGCGACATGTCTGGCGAATGTGCAGGCTCCCGGCAATACCATGAATGCCTGCACGGTTGGAACCTCAACGCCAAGTTACGAAATCGACATCGCTGAAGACCGGCAATCCACAACGACGACATACAGCAATTACCTTACGTGGGTGAACGGCGCGTCCACGCCGGGCTCCGCCGTTCTCTGCACCCCCTCCAGCGACATAGGGTCTGGATTCCACATTTATGAACTCGACTGGTACCCCAACCTGCTTGTTTACAAAGTGGACGGATTGACGTGTGGAACGCAGGCGATTTCTATATCCGTCCCGATGTTCCTGATTTTCGATACGGAGCAGCCGTCGTCCAGCACTGCGACGACAACCACCGTGGATTGGGTGCGCGTGTGCAGCAGTCCGACCGCTCAGTGCAATCCGGGGGATTCAACCATGATTTTCGACGACGAGTTCAATAACGGAGTTGCAGCCGTCAAGCACTCAGTGCAGGGCGAGAAAAAGCAGGGAGCGAAGATTCAATGACCCTGCTTCACCGCAATCGCGCAGAGCATTCCCGCAATGCGGTGGGACTTTTCTCGCCCCGAGAAAAACACGTCGAGGTACTTCAGCCAGAAGATTGGCAGCAGCGCTATGGCCTTTGCGACGATGTATCCCGTGCCTCTCGGGCCAGCAATCAAAACCGCGAACGTCTCTGCCGTCATGTTTACCCACGCCGTCATGGGGCCAAAGGTAGTTCTGACTTCGACACTGGAAAACTCGCGCAGCAGGTGGTTCAGTCCGTCGCGGGTGAAGTTCTGGAAGTGCCCCGGATAGCCGTGGTAGGGAAAGATGAACGGGCAGTTGATGAACAGCCGCCCTCCCGGCTTCAGGATTCGACGGGCTTCCTGCACTACGGCAGCCGGATCACAGACGTGCTCGATCACGCTATCGAGGATGACCAGATCGGCGGAATCGGACGCGAGCGGGACGGAAGTGATATCGGCTACAACGTCCACGTTGGGGAAGGCAAACAGATCGACGTTGGTCACCCCCTCGCGCAGACGACGCGAGCCGGAGCCAAGCTCAACGATCTTGCTGCTTTCGGGATACCGCGCAAGCGTCCGGTCAAGGTGGTTGGTGCGCTGGAATTCGCTGCTGAGAATGCGCTTCCCCGCCTGAAACAGCCTGCCCCGCAGGGTGCTTCCGGTGAATGTCTCTGCCTGAAATGCCGCATCGGTCGTAGCCATAGGCTATCCATGAAACCACAAACCGAGCGGATGCGGAATAGCGCTTTGGTAACAGTGGCCACATGACCGTCTGGATCAGTAAACATGCGCTCACCAACCGCGGTATTTACGCGGTGGAAGGCGATGTCCAGCCGGGCCAATACAAGTGGTTCCGCGACAGGGCGGGAACGATTTACGGGAGAACAGAATGGCACGCTACGGAAAAGGCGGCACACGCAATGGCCATGCAGATGCACCATCAGCATGTCGAGCGGCTAAAAACGCAGCTTCGGCGATTGCAGCGGCGGTTGCGTTTGCAGCGTTGGGACTTGTGACCGGCTGCGCTGCGGCCAGTGCCGCTCCTGTGCCATGCGCTCCGGTCGCGCTGTCGAACCCGGCGCAGCTTGCACCCAGCAAGCCTGGAGACGTGCTGCTGGACGGGCTGCTCGATTGCCAGTACGCGAATGGGCTGATGAGCAATTGCGTGCTGATCGCCGGCGCCTCGCTGAACGACCTGGCCAACGCGGAGCTGAAGGGGACGGCGGTGACGCAATAATGCAGATGGGCGCGGTCTACGCGCGTCTGACCGGCGATGGCGAAACACGGGTCAGGCCTTCTCCAACAGGCGAGCGATCGCAAGCTTGATGGCGGCGGCGCGGCTGACGCCGGAGCGTTCGGCCCATCTATCCAGCGCATCGAGCTGTGCCGGTTGCATTCTGAAAAGGACCGGAATTGAGGCCGCTTTCCGTGGCTTCGAGGAAGGTTGAGGCTTAGGGGACTTAGGCATACGGGTAGAGCATTGCACTTTTATGAGACAGGAGGCAAGAAAAAAAGACAGCGTTTCGCCATATTTTGTATTGCAAAGTGATATCACTTTGATATAAAAACGCTCGCACGCGGCTTCTAGCGGCGCTCGGCGGCCGGGATTTTCTCGGTTTCGGCAATGCGCGTTATGCAATATCGAATCGTGCTGCTGCGGTCGAGGCCGAGCTTTTCGGCGAGCTTGTCCAGGCGCCGGAGTTGGGCCGCGGTGAACCGGATATTCACGCGTTGGTCGTTCATCCCGTGATGGTAAAGGCCATTCTGTCGCCTGATGTGAGGCGGTTGGTTACCGATGGATGGACAATCAACGCCGATATCCACAGGAAAGCGCAGCGCTAGATGCCCAAAGTTACTGACAGCTTTGATTTCGGACGCAAGACTGTTGGCGATCGCAAATCGCCGGGGGCCCTGTAATGTCCGAATCACCGCTGAGGCAGCATACTCTGGACCATCTAAACTGCGAAGCGTGCGAAGAGGCGCTGCGCACAGGGATATTGGGCATTCATCCGGGTATGCGGTTTCGTGAGGCGGCGGCAATCTGGATCAGGGCGCAGATTCTGGATCCAACGCAAGCGGACGCCGCGGCGCGGGCGATATCGGAACGCACCGAGCGGGACCTGTGGCAATACACTCGGGCAGCCGGAAAGTTTTTCGACCTGGTGCCGATCGGCGCAATCCATCTTGGCCATCTGCGCGAATATCAGCGGGCGCGATTGAGCTGCGACGCGGGCGCGGCCCGCTGGGACCATTGCGCGGGCGCGAACCTCGTGCGCAAGGAAGTGCAAACGGTGATGCGGGTCATGCGCGCCGCCGGCCTGTGGACCGAGGAGATGTCGCGCGGCATGCGCCTGGTGCGCGGCGTGGACAGCAGCGTGCCTCCGGCAATTTCGCCGCAGCAGCAAGCGCACCTGCTCGAGGTCGCGGCGCGTAAGCCTGAGTGGGAAGTGGCGCACTGGTATTCGTTGGTGGCACTGCAGACGACGACCTCAACCGACGAGCTGCGGGGGGTGCGGCTGGATGGCGCGATAGCGGGCGAAGCGGCGCGGATCTCGGTGCGCGGAAAGAACCGGCTCCGCGTGCGGACGATTCCTGTTGTGTCTCAGAAGGCGCGCTGGGCGCTCGAAAACCTGATCGAGCGCGCCAAGCGACTGGGCGCGAAGCGCGGCGACGATTGTCTTTTCCCGCGCCACATCACGGCGGACCGTTACGATGTGCGTCGTCCCATGAGCGTATGGGGGCTGCGCAAGCCGTGGGAAGAGATCCGCGAAGCGGCAGAGCTGCCGAATTTGCGGCTCTACGATCTGCGGCATGCCGGGCTGACGCGCATGGCCGAGGCTGGCGCGCCAATCCACGTGATGATGGCGTTTGCCGGACACATGAGCGTCCGCATGCAGCGCCATTATGTGGCGATCAGCATGGCGTCGAAGACGGAGTGGGCGCGGAATATCTGGGGCGCGGCGAGCGAGGAGAGCTTGCCGCCGAAGAAGGGTCCTGAGCGGGCGCGGTACCCGGATCGTAACGTTGTGGATAATTTTTCAGTTGACAAAATGGCAGTGGCTCGGTGATCGTGTTCAAGTCTCACCGGAACCAATTTGATTGCAGGCGAGTAGAGCAACGCCCTTTTAAGGCGTGGGTCCTGGGTTCGAATCCCAGCGAGCTCACCAAGTTAACCCGCCTCAGGCCGCTTTCTTCCTTCCCAGGCCTTTACATACTTCCAATGGACATAGACCGAGTGGTTCAGGTGGTATATAAGCCCGGGGATTCCGTCAAGAAATCCCAGGCGGAAGAAGTAGTTCTTGATGAAGGTTGAAGCCGGATTGAGAAGCGCGAGGCGAAGGAATCCCATGGTTGAGCGGGCTTTTCCGCGTTCGACCAGCACCGCGACATTCTCTGAGCTGTAGTCGTTCATGTGGCTCAGGTAGAGCTCGAAGCTTGGGTAGGCGTAATGGATGAGATCGTGCTTCAGCGTGCCCTTAGGACCGTCGAATTGCGGCGTTCCGTGAGGGCCCACATTGGTTTCCATGCGCGCGCTGCCACGGTGCCACAGGCGCAGTTTGTGGTCGGGGTAGAAGCCGCCGTGCCGGATCCAGCGGTCCATAAACAGGTTCAGGCGGGGTACCCAGTAGGCCTCGAATTGAGGGTTCGCGATGGTCTGGCGAATCTCTTCTGCGAGTTCGGGGCTGACGACTTCGTCGGCGTCGAGCAGCAGGATCCAGTCGCTGGTGCATTTGGCGATAGCGATGGACTTCTGCTCGGGATGACCCTTGAAGTCGCGGTTGAATGAGTGGTTAGCGCCGAAGGAGCGGGCGATCTCGGGAGTGCGGTCGACCGAGCCGGAGTCCACGATGACGATTTCGTCCGCCCAGCGCACGCTTTCGAGCGTGCGGGGCAGATTCTTCTCCTCATTGCGAGCGATCATGGCAATGGAGAGAGTCGGTCGATCGGTCATCGGCGGTGCCTATTTTCTGTGCGAGTCGGTAGCCGGGGGGGTCAAGGGCGCCGATGAGACCGTGAAATCAATTGGCTGCGTGACGGCAAGGTGCGCGGCTGCGGGCAGGGGCTTGTCGGCGTGGGAGAGAAGCAGCGCAACCTGCCACATCTGGGTCTCGTCGAGGGTCTTCTGGAACGAAGGCATGCCTGTCAGCCGAATGCCATTGGCGATCTTCCAGTAGGTTTCGCCGGGAGGGTCGTCGCTGACGCCAACGACTTTGCCGTTGTGGTGGGGGGCCCAGAGCTGCGGTGCGTCCGGGTACATGTGACTGGCAAAGGATGAGGGTTGGCCGTTGAGTCCGTGGCAGGCGGCGCATTGGGCGCGATAGATGACCGCTCCAGCTACGAGGTTTGCGTCGGTAGCTTCTATGGGAGGGTTGTGGGGCATTTCGCTGTCGATCCGCGCGTTGAGCGGGACCTTGACGATCTGCTTTTCAAATGGAAACGGGTGATCGGCTACAGCCACGGGCGGGTGACCAGCACGGAAGTAGACATAGGCGGCGATGGGGATGGCGATGAGACCGATTATGAGACCGAGCACGAATCGTTTCATATAGGTATGTCCGTTTCATCAGGATAAAGCAATGCCAGTGTCCAGTAGTCAGAAGTCAGTTACCAGTCGGCGGTTGCCGGTCTGTAGGCGCAATGGTCAGTTGCCGCAATTTTTCTCCTTAGATTGTGTACCTCATACAAAATAAATAATTTGGGAGCGGCGAGTTCGCGTCATTAGACAGGCATTAGCCATGGGCCAACAGCTGCCAATAACTGACCCGTTGCCGGGATGGTCCCGTGCATCGAGTTGATTTTTCTCTTCACATTTTCTACTTCATACAAAACAAAGCAGGTTCTGGACGCTGATTTCGCCGCTTCGTTGATTCTTGACGTCTTTCACGCAATCGCCCGAGAGCATTAGCCAATAGACGACCTCAATTAGGAGGCGGGTGCAGATCTTTTTTTTTGCTCTTCTAAATTTGCTACTTCATACAAAACAAAGGGCGTTCAGAATGGGAGTGTGCCGAGTCATTGATTCCGAGAGGCTTTCATGCGCTCCGAGGTTGCCGAAATGAAACGGGACCGCAGCAGCGGTCCTGTGAGTTCTTTTGCCCTATTTCTATTCTAGCGAATCCGGAAAACTCAGATACATATTGACAGGGAAGTTTTGGCGCGTGGAATGAAGAATTTGCGGGGATATGGAAGGTGGAACTATTGACAAGATTCGATTGAGGCCAACGGTTGATCTCTTAAGATCAAATTGTGGACTTTCAACTTGTAAGCGACTATAGGCCGCGCGGTGATCAGGCGACGGCGATTCCTGAGCTGGTGCGGGGTGTGCATGCCGGTGAGAAGCACCAGGTGCTGCTGGGCGTGACGGGATCGGGCAAGACCTACACGATGGCGAAGATCATCGAGGAGTTGAACCGACCGGCTCTGATTCTGGCGCACAACAAGACGCTGGCGGCGCAGCTTTACCACGAATTCAAGCAATTCTTTCCGGGGAATGCGGTCGAGTATTTCGTCTCGTACTACGACTACTACCAGCCCGAGGCATATATTCCGGCGGGCGACCTTTATATAGAAAAAGAAGCCACGATTAACGAGGAGCTGGATAAGCTGCGGCTGTCGGCGACCCGGTCGCTGTTTGAGCGACGGGACGCGATTATTGTGTCGTCGGTATCGTGCATTTACGGCCTGGGATCTCCGGAAGCGTATTACGGGATGCTGCTGCTGTTGGAAAAAGGGCAGAAGATTCGGCGCGAGGACATAACGAGGCGGCTGGTGGAGATTCTGTACGAGCGGAATGATGCGGATTTCCGGCGCGGGACGTTTCGCGTGCGCGGCGATGTGATCGAGGTTTTTCCGACCTATGACGAAAGCGCGTACCGGATTGAGCTGTTCGGGGATGAGATTGATGTGCTGGCGCAGATTGATCCGCTCTTTGGCACTGTGAAAGAGAAGTATGCGCGGCTTCCGATTTATCCCAAGAGCCATTACGTGGTGCAACCGGAGCGGAAGCGCACGGCCATGGACTCGATTCTGGAGGAGCTCCAGTTGTGGGAAGCGGATCTGGAGCAGCAGGGGCGGATGGTTGAATCGCAGCGCATTCACCAGCGGACGCGGTTCGACCTGGAGATGATCAAGTCGGTCGGGTATTGCCACGGGATTGAGAACTATTCGCGGCACTTCTCGGGTCGGCTGCCGGGTGAGCCTCCGCCGACACTGCTGGATTATTTTCCGCGGGATTATTTGGTTTTCATTGACGAGTCGCACGCGACGGTTCCGCAACTGCATGGGATGTGGCACGGGGATCGTTCGCGCAAGCAGAACCTGGTGGATTATGGGTTTCGGCTGCCTTCGGCGCGGGACAATCGTCCGCTGAAGTTTGAGGAATTCGAGGCGCGGGTGAACCAGACGATTTATGTTTCGGCTACGCCGGGGCCGTATGAGCTTACGAAGTCGGCGGGCGTGGTGGTGGAGCAGATTATCCGGCCAACGGGGTTGATCGATCCTGAGGTTGAGGTGCGGCCGATTCGGGGGCAGATTGATGACCTGCTGGCGGAAATTCGTGAGCGCGCGGCGAAGAATGAGCGCGTGCTGGTGACGACGCTGACGAAGCGCATGGCGGAAGACCTGGCGGGGTACTACTCCGAAGTGGGCGTGAAGTGCAGGTATATGCACTCGGAGATTGAGACGCTGGAGCGGGTGAAACTGCTGAGGGATTTGCGCAAGGGCGAGTATGACGTATTGATTGGCATTAACCTGCTGCGCGAAGGGCTCGACTTGCCGGAGGTATCGCTGGTGGCGATTCTGGATGCCGACAAGGAGGGGTTTCTGCGGTCGGCCGGTTCACTGGTCCAGACGATGGGGCGCGCGGCGCGACATGTGAACGGGCGCGCGATTCTGTATGCCGATAACATGACGGACTCGATGAAGCAGGCAATGGGCGAGACGGCACGAAGGCGCGAGGTGCAGCGGGCCTACAACGAGGAGAACGGTATTACGCCGACGTCAGTGGTGCGGTCTGCAGATATGTCTCTGGCGCAAATATTGAAAGCCGACTACGCCGATTTGACTGAGGAGACAGATACGCTGCCGGAGTTCAAGTCTCAGCAAGAGCTGGATACGTATAGCGGAAACCTGGAGTCAGACATGCGCGAGGCGGCGAAGAAGTTCGAGTTCGAGAAGGCCGCGAAACTGCGGGACCTGATCAAGGAACTGCGGACGAAGGAGTTTTTGTTCAGTTAGAGATTTTGCTTGTTTAAAAGTGTATATATGTTGTATATACGTAAGGGTGGACGAAAAGTATTGTTATCAGGGACAGGTATTCGAATGGGATTTGGAGAAAGCCGCTGCGAATTTGCTGAAGCACGGCGTGTCCTTTGAGAAAGCGAGCGAGATCTTTTTCGATCCGTTTGTTTGTGTCGTCGATGCGACGGACGAAGGGGTCCAAGCGCGCGAAGCAGCGATTGGCTTCTCAGTCGATTTGAAGATGCTTTACGTTGTCCATGTAATTCGTGAGGGAAGTGGTATCGAATCGATCCGCATTATTTCAGCGCGTGCGGCCACATCTCGGGAAAGGAGTCACTATGAAAACCAGTGAGCGTTTGCAGCGTCGCCTAAAAAGGGATCGTCAGATGACGACGATCAGCATTCGGATTCCTGAGGACGTGATTGAGGACTTGAAGGAGATTGCGCCTGACCTGGGGTTTGCCGGATATCAACCATTGATTCGGGCGTATATCGGTCAAGGCTTGCGGCGAGATCTGGAGACTCTTCAGAATCCTGAGCTGGAAGCGTTTGCAAGTAGCCTGAGGCGGCGGGGAATCGATCAGAAAGTTCTTCAGGATGCGATGAAGGAAGTTCATCGCAAGAGCGCGTAAGCGCCGCGTAGGAGGCGTTCGCCGTCCTACGCGGATTGGAAGCTACTTGAGGAATTCGGTCATGGACGGAGCGTACGCTGCGGCTCCCGGAGGGCTGGGCAGCGCGAGGATCTGCATAACTGTTCGAAGGGTGCTTTGGTGCTGATAGACGGTTGAAGTGGTCTGCTTATACCCGGTTTTTGCGAGCGGACCCCAGAACACGTCGGCCACATGACCGCCGCCGTGAGTGCTATCGGTCCCCTCATCGAAATCGACAATGAGAACGCCGGTGCCGCGGGGCTGGAAGGCTGAGTCGTTCGAGAGTGGCGCGACGACCTTAGTCTGGAGCCAATCGTCGGCCTCGCGCGGCGTTCCGTTGTGCGCATCGTGGTAGATGTCCGGGACGATAAAGGAAAACTCGGGCAGTTGGCCGGTTGCGATGTCAGTAGCGAACTGCGTGAAGGGGAAGATGTGGTCGTACGCGACGGTGTGATTTTGGGCTACATCGGAGAGCATTGAGAACGGCTCATGCCGTATCACGTAAGAGCCGGTGTTTCCGCCGACGTAACCGCGGTAGGGAATACCTTCCGCATAGATTCTGAACGAGGCTCCATAGCTGAGCATGCGACGGGCGATGCTGTCCACGTTCCAGACGGTTGTGGAGGCGTCGTTGTTGGTGAGGACCTTTCCGGTGGTCAGCATGAAGTAGTTGCCAATGGAGGGGTGGGTGTTGGCGTAGTAGTGGGTTGCCAGCGCGCCATTGCGGATGAGGCTATTCAGGCTGGGCCAGTTACTGTTGCCGACGACGGTGGAGTAGCCTTGGTTTTCCTCCATGACGATGACGACATGCTTGCTTGCCGAAGCCGTTATGGTTCCGGTTGCCAAAAGGAAAACAGCCAAAATGCCTGTGAGGGAGGAGAGTCCGAATTTTCGAGTTACAACTGCCATGCAAGAGTCCCTTCAAATGCTCTCGGACTCCCGGCTGGCTACCTTGTTGATGTCGGGTGCGGCACGCAGTCCTGAGCGATCTGTTTTTTGCAAGGCAGATTGCGCCGGAACATTTCGAACAGTCCTGGCTGAAAAGGGTCGTGCAGCGTGCGAAGAAGTGCGTGTATAAGAAAATCGTACGCTTGATCGCGCGCCGCGAGCAAACGGGCGGATGAGCGTGATTCTTACTTCACGAAAAACTCTGACATGGAAGGAGCGGCTGCGGCTGCGCCTGGCGGATTTGAAAGTCCGAGTTCATTCATAACGGTATGAAGCATGCTTTCGTGCTGGTAGAGGGTTGAGGAAGCTTGCGTATAGCCCGATTTTGCTCCGGGGCCCCAAAAGATCGCCGCGACGTGTCCTCCGCCATGCGTGGTGTCGCTCGTCGCCGCTTCATCGAAGTCGACGATAAGGACTCCGTTTCCGCCGGGCTGGAAGGCTGAGTATTTGGAAAGCGGGGCTGCGACGTTCGACTGCAGCCATGCGTCTGCCTGGCTGGGCGTTCCGTTGTGGGCGTCGTCATTAAGGTTGGGAATGATGAAAGAGAACTCAGGCAGGTTGCCGCTGGACGCGTCCATTGCGAACTGTGTGAAAGGCCATATGACCTTGCTGGCGACCTGCGGGTTGTTGGCGATATCGGAAAGCATTGCGAATGGGTCGTGCCGGATGACATACAGGCCGGTATTGCCGCCGATGTACCCGTTTGTGACGCCCTCGGCGTAAACCTTGAATGAGACTCCGGCGGAGATCATGCGGCGAGCTATGTTGTCTACGTTCCAGACTTGAGTGGAGTTGTCGTTGAGGGTGAGAGATTGCCCTGTGGTCAGCATGAAGTAGTTGCCGATGGAAGGATGGGAATCGGCGTAGTAGTTGGTTGCAAGAGCTCCGGCCTTAATGAGGTTGTCGAGGTTGGGCCAAGCGGTGCTTCCGACCACGGTGGAATAGCTTTGATTCTCCTCCATCACCATGACGATGTGCGGGGACGCGGGGGCGCTTCCTTGTGACTGTACCTTGGTACTGGAACTGGACATCGAACTGGTTCCGCAGGACGTAATTGCGAACGCCAGTGCAAGGGGCAGAAGGCTGGCGAAGTTTCGACACCGCGAATGCAGTACCCGGCGGAGGAGGGCGCTCATGCTAAGTGAGTTGCTGCGCGCGGCAGGAATGGTTTGCCAGATGCCCCAGGATGAAGCAAAGAAAAAGGCCCGCTCGGAACGCGGGCCTTTCGGATGAATTGGCTATGGAATCAGTGGATGCGGACGTCTCCGGAGCCAGTTTGCACGCGAACAGTTGGGCCTCCGCCTCCGTTGACGTCACCGACGACGTGGTGGTGGCTATAACTTCCATGCATGGTAAGGGGCGGATCGCTGTGGAACTCTCCTGAACCCATGCTGGCGTCGAGGGCGAAGTGGGCGCTCCCGGTATTGAGGGTCACGCTTCCGGAGCCGGTCACGACTTTCCAGTCAGAGCCGGGGTTTCCGCCGATTTCAATGTCGCCCGATCCGGCTTCAGCATAGAGGCCGCCGGTTGCACCCGTGAGATGGATGTTTCCGCTTCCGGTGCCGACGCGGACGTCCTGGGCGTGATCCATCATGGCGCTGATGTCACCGGAGCCGGTGTTTAGCGCGACATTACCGGTGAGGGAATTGGCGACGATGTTGCCGGAACCGGTTTTGGCGTCGAGCGGCGCGTCGAGGTTGGAGATGTTGAGGTCTCCGGAGCCGGAGGCGGCAGTGACGGAGGTTCCGCGAGGCGCGGTGATGACGTAGTCGATGGAAATGTTCTGGAAATGCGTGTGCTGGCCGATTTCGACGTCGTTGCCACTTTGTGTGATGGGCGGATTGTCGGTGACGCGGCGGACGTTATCTTCGGCATTGCCGGAGAAAAGGCCATTGGATGAGTGGACGTGACCGATGATGTGGACGGAGCCGTCCGGGCCGGGAGTGATGTGGATATATCCCGCGCCGGTGCTGACCTTGAGGGTAGCCTGGCCGCTGACCTGGAGCGTTTTGTCGAAGGTGCCCTCGGCGGCGAAAAGGGCAACGGGGGTGAAGGTGAGTGCAAGGATGGCTGCGGCGGAGCGAAAGTTCATGTGGCGGGTCCTCCAAAAAGTGATGTACGAAGATACGGGAGGTCTAGTTCCTGACCGTCCAATTTTATATCTGAGTGGAACCGCCGCGATTGGCCCCACGTATAAATGCGAGAAGGACCAGGTGCTGCATGTAAAAGGGAGGGAGCATGATCGCCGACTTAAGACTTGCCATGCGCCAGTTGCGGAAGGCTCCGGGGTTTGCGGTGACGGCGGTGCTCACGCTGGCGCTGGCCATTGGAGCCAATGCTGTCGTGTTCAGCGTGCTGAACGCTCTTGTTCTGCGACCGCTGAATGTGCCGAATTCCACAAGCTTGTTCATGGTGCAGCGCGCCTTTTCCGGGGGCGACACTGTGTCGCAGTCGTATGTCGATTACCTTGATCTTCGCCAGCGGAATCATAGCTTCGAATCTCTGGTGGCTGAGGATATCGTCGGCGATGTTGGGCTCGACACCGGGGGTGGCAATCCTTCTGTCGCGTGGCCGTACCTGGTGAGCGGCAATTACTTCGATTCGCTGGGCATTCATCCTTTTCTTGGCCGGTTTATTCATGCTTCCGACGAACATGGAAAGAACAGCGCACCCTATGTTGTTCTGAGCTATGCCTACTGGCATAGTCATTTCAACAGCGATCGCAGCGTGTTGGGCCGCATGGTGCAGATTAACAAGCATCCTTACACGATCGTGGGCGTTGCGCCGGAGGGTTTTCGAGGCACCGAGCTCTTTTTCGCGCCTGACCTTTGGGCTCCGATTGTGGACTTGCCGCAGATAGGCGGCTGGGATCCTCTGGACCAGCGAGGCGACCATTTCATGTGGGCGGCCGGACATTTGAAGCCGGGAGTGACGCCTGCGAAGGCGACGTCAGATCTGAATACAATTGCGGCTTCCCTGGCCAAGTCTTATCCGAAAGATGATGAGGGCCTGAAGTTCTCGCTGGCACGTCCGGGGCTCATAGGAGATACGCTGGGCAAGCCGACGCGCGCTTTCATGGCTGGGCTTATGCTTCTGGCTTTTCTGATCCTGCTTGCAGCGTGCGCCAATCTAGGCAGCCTGTTTGCGGCGCGAGCGGCGGACCGGTCTCGCGAAATAGCCGTGCGCCTGGCTCTTGGGTCGCGCAGGCAACTGATATTCAGACAGCTTTTCACTGAGGCCGGTTTGATTTCGCTGGCGGGAGGAATCGTCGGCATGGCGGGCGCTGTTGTGATTCTGCGCGTCTTGAGCACCTGGCGGCCGATTCCGGATATACCGATCAACGTGCCGGTGAATCCAGATGCGAAGACCTACATTCTGGCGGTTCTTCTTGCGTTGTTCAGCGGATTTTTGTTTGGACTGGTGCCGGTGCGGCAGGTGCTGAAGACCGATCCGTGGCAGGTAATTCGGTCCAGTTCAGCGAGCATTGGCAAGCTGGGTCGCATTAGTCTGCGGGATGTTCTACTCGCGTTGCAGATCTCCATTTGCGCTGTACTGGTAACGGCGTCGCTGGTTGCGGTGCGCGGGTTGGCGCGGTCACTGCACAGTGATTACGGCATTCAACCGCAGGGAGCAATGCTGGTTGGCACCGATCTGCACATGGCTGGCTATGACGGCGATAAGGCAGTCCAGATGGAGCGCAGGATGCTGGATGCTGCAGGGGTTATTCCCGGTGTTACAGCTGTGGGTTATGCAGACCGCCTGCCGCTCAGCCTCAGCGGCAACGACTCATACGTCTACGCTGACAGCACGACTGACTATCGTCCGGGAAATATGATTGCCGACGCGCAGCAATTCAATGTGTCGCCGGATTACTTTCGCGCTGCCGGGACTACGATTCTGGCCGGGCGAGCGTTCACGCTGCATGACGAGAACAAGGCTCCGATGGTGGCGATTGTGAATCACGAGTTTGCGCGGAAGGTTTTTGGTTCGGTGCAGAAGGCGCTGGGGGCACACTTCAAGGCCTGGGGTGGAACGCGAGTCCAGGTAGTGGGGGTGGTGGAAGACGGCAAGTACGAAACGCTGACTGAAGATGCTAAGCCAGCGATGTTCTATTCATTTCTGCAGCAGACGTCGAACAATGTCCACATCGTTGTTCGATCTCATCGTGATCCGCAGGAGATCGCAGCCGCTTTGCAGAAATCCATGCGTGCGCTGGACCCCGGACTGCCGTTTGAAATCAAGACGTGGAACAGTGAGCTGGATTCGGCTTTGTTTGCGGCACGCGTGGCCACTGTGGCTCTGGGAGTATTGGGGCTGCTGGGTGCGATGCTCGCGATTACGGGTATTTTCGGAATGGCTTCCTATGCGGTGAGCAAACGTATGCGGGAACTGGGAATCCGTGTTGCGCTTGGCGCGAACCAGCGCAAGGTGCTGAGGACGGCGCTGGGTCGAGCGTTCCGATTATTGGCGATTGGCTCAGCGGCCGGCATGGTTCTCGGAATCCTTGCGACGCGCGTTCTTTCGTACATCGTTTATCAGGCCACGCCTGGAGATCCGATTGTGCTTGGCGGAGTGATTGTGACAATGTTTGTCGTGGGCCTGGTTGCAGCGTGGATTCCTGCGCGCCGCGCGCTTGCCGCTGATCCCGCGATTCTGTTGCGCGAAGAATAGACGGGCGATCGAAGGCATGCCCCAGCGCACAGGATGCGTGCGCTGGAGCACCTTTTGTTTACCAGCGATAGATGGTGAGCTTGTCCAGATAGACGGTTGCGGCTCCGCTTGCTCCGAGGCCGTCGATTTGGAAATTTGTCAGAAGGACGGAGCCCCATCCGAGCGCGAATGATGACGGAACGGTGACGCTCATGGCGTGCCTAACGCCGTCGAGCCATACTCCGTGATAGGTCACGTTGCCATTGTCATCGCGCGAATATGAGACCTGGACATGGTGCCATGTGTTGACGGCCCATGTGCGCGGGTTACATGAATATTGTGAGTGCACCCACCTGTCTATGGGCTTTTGGGGCGTTCCGGAGTTTTCGGTGTAATCCCAGGTGCCGGAGTATCCATCGCACTGAAAACCGTAGATTACGGTCTGGCCGTTGCTCATGACCTGATTCATATCCAATTCGATGTTTGCTATGCCGGCGTTTGAATTCGCGATGTAGATCCACCCGTCCCATACGAAGTGGGATGACGCGGTATCGGCGCCGAACGAGGTCCAGTAGCGCTCGCCCGCGGAATTGGTGAATGTGGTGACGAATTTCCGGGCGGAGCCGCTGAGGGAGGGGGAACTTGCGAGGCTCATCTGGCCGTTTGAAGTACCGCTTCCGGTTGCTGTATCGTACGTGCCCTGCCAGTTCGTCAGGCCCTGGATTTGGCCAGTGACGAGCGCGGCGGGATAGATGTAGGGCGGAGGGTTAGCGGGTCCGCTTGCGAATGCAGGCACGCTGATTGCGGAGCAGAGAATTGCGAGTGGTAGGAGAGTCTTCATGGGTTCGGCCTTTTCCGGGTTCGTTCAGCATGAAAAGTTCGGCGAGACGCGATCCACGGACGTGCAAGGGCGTGAATCGCGCCGAGCCAGTTCAGTTGTGGGGCTGCTTCGAACCAGAAGGGACGTACCGGACTCGAGAACCTCTTGCTTTGGCGTACGTCGGCGCGGCAGAGGCATGGCCTAAGCGAGCCGATTCGATGGTCGAGTCTTGCGCGAAAGGTGCTTAAAGACACGCCGGGGTCTTACTCACGGCGTGAGTACTACTTCAATTTCGCTATTCGACCTATCGGTCAGACGTGCAGGGAATTTGAGGAATTATGCCAGACGAGGTTGGCGATGGGAAGAACTTTTTTGCGGAAAGATTCAGATACCAGGGCTGAAGGTAACGCCTTGTGTCAGATGATTTGCTTGAGAGCTCCGGAGACGGATTGGCCAGCCTTCTTGATTGCTCCAGCCGCTGTTTCGCTGGCTTGACGAGTGTGCATGAGCGCCGATTTTCTGCGGGTTCCGCGGTGCTCAATGGTAGAGGTTTCGATGTCGCCGCCGAAGATTTCGTGCTCCACTTCCAGACGGTCGAGGGCTGAGTTCAATTTGGCGATCACAGTGTCGGCCTCGTCGGCCATTACGATGAGTTCCAGATTGATCTTTTTGTAGGTGGTTTTCATGGTGTGATTCTACGCCGGCGGGGTGTTAACCCTGTATGCGGAGCCGGCGGCCACGTGTAAGACGGGACGTGCGAACCAGTGTGTCATAGGGGTGCCTCAATCGCGGATGCGCGGATTGATGATGACGTAGGTGATGTCGGTGGCGAGGTTGACGAGGACGTAGGTGAGTCCGATGGCGAGGATGCAGCCCTGGAGGAGCGGGTAGTCGCGGTTGTTGATGGCTGAGACGGTGAGGCGTCCGATGCCGGGCCAACTGAAGATGGTTTCGGTGACGATGGCTCCGGCGAGGAGCGCTCCGAATTGCAGGCCGAGCAGCGTGATGATAGGAATGAGCGCGTTGCGGAGTGCGTGGCGGTAGATGACGACGCGCTCGGGCAGACCTTTGGCGCGGGCGGTGCGGACGTAATCCTGACCGAGTTCTTCGAGCATGGCGGTGCGAACCATTCGGGTGAGGATGGCGGCGAGCGCGCTGCCCATGGTGACGGCAGGAAGGATGAGATGCGTGATGCCGCCGGCTCCACTGACCGGGAGCCAACCGAGCTTGATGGAGATGAGCAGGATGAGGATGGGGCCGAGCGCGAAGGCCGGAAAGGATAGTCCGAGCAGGCTGACGAAGCTGAGGGTGCGGTCCTGCCATTTATCGCGGCGGAGCGCGGAGGCGATTCCGGCGGGGATGGAGAGCAGGACGGCGATGAATATGGCGGCGACGGTGAGCTCAACGGTGTAGGGATACCGGGTGAGGACGAGGTGAGTGATGGAGTCGTTGAGCCGGAGGGAGTTGCCGAGATTGCCGTGGAGGACTCCGGCCCAGTAGCGGATGTATTGGGTGTGGAGAGGGAGATCGAGTCCGTATGCGTGGCGTAGGGCGGTGATGTCGGCGGGGCGGGCGCCTTCGCCGAGCATTTGCTCGATGGGGTCTCCAGGGACGAGGTGGATGAGGATGAAAACGATAGAGACGACGAGCCAGACGACGGGCACGGTGTAGACGAGGCGGAAGAGCAGCGCGCGAACGGCGCGAGGAATCTTGAGGCGGGGTAGCCTTGAAGCGTCGCCATTGCTGGGAGGCGTGGTCGCACTTCGCGTGGATACGGCGGCGGTTTCCAAATGCGGCATATCTGAAGTATCAGACTACGGAAGTGGTCCCTCCCCACACAAGCTGCGCTTGTGTGGGCCACCCGAATTGCAATTCCTCAGCCGGCGTTTTCGAACAGGGGAAGATCTGTGGAGACGGGTGTGGGGCTGGATTCAATACGAACGCGGCTGATGCGGTTGCCGGACATTTCGAGGATAGTGAAGCGTCTGCCACCGTATTCGAGGGCGTCTCCTGTGTGCGGGATGCGGCCGAGGCGGGTGAGGAGGAATCCGGCGAGGGTTTCAACGCCGCCTTCGCGGGGAAGGCTCCAGTGCATTTGGGTTTCGAGGTCGCGGATATTTACGCTGCCATCGAGGACGACGCCGCCGGTGGATGTGGTGAGGACTTTGGCGGCGACGTCGAACTCGTCTTCGACCTCGCCGATGAGCTGCTCGATGGCGTCTTCGACGGTGACGAGTCCGGCTGTGGTTCCGAACTCGTCGACCACGATAGCGATGTGGCGGCGGCGCGCCTGGAACTCGTGAAGGAGATCGAGGACGGGTTTGGTTTCCGGCACGACGAGGACCTCGCGCATGACCTGTTTGAGTCGCATTTCGGCGAGGGGCATGGTGCTGAAGCGCGTTTGCGCAGAGGCGCGGAAGTGCATGAGGCGCGAGATGTCCTTGGAGTATACGACTCCGACGATGAACTCGGGGCCGCGGGCGGGGTCGTAGACGGGGACGCGGGAGTGGAGTTCGTCGATGATGCGGGCGCTGGCGTCTTCAATGAGCATGTCGAAGGGCAGGGAGAAGATGCGCTGGCGCGGCGTCATGATTTCGCGTGTAGGGATCTGGTTGATTTCGACAGCGCGATGGATGAGAGACTCCTGATATTCAGGAAGCATGCCGGTACGGCGCGCGGCGGTCGCCATGAGCTTGAGTTCTTCCGGCGAATGGACAGGGGCCTCGTGGGCGAGGGGCGCGCGAAAGAGTCGCAGGACGATGCGCGCGGAGCGGTTCATGACGTGGATGGCCGGGCGAGTGATGCGGATGAAGACATCCATGGGACCGGCGACGGCGACCGCGACCTGCTCGGGCTTGCGAAGTGCGAGGGCCTTAGGGACGAGTTCGCCGAGGAGCACCTGCAGATAGGTGATGAACGCGAAAGCGATGGGCACAGCGACGACATGGGCGTAGATGTGGGAGTGCGGCAGGTTTCCGAGCCATGCCTCGAAAATGTCGGCAACGACGGGCTCGCCGATCCAACCGAGCGCGAGGCTGCACAAGGTTACGCCGAGCTGTACGGCGGGGAGGAAGTCGTCGAGGTGCTCCTGAAGATGGCGTACGAGGCGCGCTCCGGGGCGGCGCTGCGCGATGAGCTGCTCGACTCGCGTTTGGCGCACACTGACGAGAGCGAGTTCGGCGGCGACAAAAAAGGCGTTGCCCAGGATGAGCACCAGGATCGAGACGCCGCGAAATAGGAGGAAGCGAAACATTACAGGGAATAGGGACTAGGGAACAGGGAGAGAGGCGCCAAGCGAGCAGCGGTCAGCAATACATCGAGATTGAAACTTCATCGGGCGAGGGAGGAGAAGGCGCTCCGGGTGACCATCCAAAAGAGGAGGATGCCGTAGGCCGTGACGATGGCCACGCGCAGCCAATGGTTCACCATGAGCTTGCGATAGAGGGGAAGCACGAGTCCACCCTCAGCAGTTGAGAGCCGGGCCATCAAGGGCCCCCATAATACGGCGGTCAATCCGTAGAGCACGATTTGCAAGCCAAAGCCCAGCCACAGGGCCCAACTTGGCACGCCTGGAGGCCGCCAGAAGAGCATCCAGACCGAACCGATGAAGACCAGTCCAGCAGGGATAAATATCGCCGTCCAAACGCTGTGCCACCACGCCACATGATAGGCATGGAATTCTCGCTGTCCGACATGGCGAAAAAGGCGGTAACTGGACAGCTGAACGAGCCAGATGTTGCCGACTCCGTAAAAGCTAAGAGCGGTGGTTACAAGCAGCAGCCATTCATTCCTCATATTTTCCTCGTGAGGGAAAAGCCTCAGGCTGAAAATTGTCCTACGTTCGTAGGATTCGCCAAATTTTTGGGTGGATTCAGGGAAGTTTTGTAACAGTCCTCGGGCGCTCTTTTAGCTTTGAGCGCTTTTCGGCCAGACGGGGGCGGATAACTGGACGACCCAGACAGGGCCGCCCTCGTAGAGTTCGCCTTCCATGCGCACGAATGTCGGGGCCTTGCCGCCGATAACCCAAATATTGATGTCTTTAGGCTGTTTACCGACCATGGGTGCAATTACTCCGGCGATGCCCCCAATTTCTATCTTTATGTCATAGCGCATGGCCCTGTGAGGCGCGCCGGCAACCCGGAATTTCTCTTTTCCCTGAGGTTTGATGGAGAGTGTCACCAGCCGCGGTTTGGGAGTGGCCGCGAGATACGATACTTTGGTCTCCGGCGTATCAGGGTGGATGTTCTTGAGCAAGGTTTGAATGAGTCCGTTGGCCAGATCGGAGGGCAAGTCGAGATGGTCCGTCTCGGTTTTCATCTTGCCGTTGTCGCTCGAAATTACCGTCACCTGGCCGGTCGAGGCATCGATGGTGAGATCCATCGGGTGCGGGAAAGATGGGCCTTTCTGCACATGATGATCGCGGAGGAGCCGGAAGGTGCCGCGTTGTGAATACACGGTCGTCTCGTCGTCAATTGAGCCATCTTTGAAATGGAAGACGAGATCCGATATGAGCCGGCGTCCTTTGACAACCTGGGTGAGTTCGCCTTCAGCGAGTTCTTTGCCCTGTTGGTTGCGCAGCACCAGAAATCCGTGCGTCGTTCCCTCCATGTGACGAACAGAAATTGGTGCCGCCGCTAGCAAACCGGAATGCGTCAGCATCGCGGCCATCAATATCGCGCTGACGAGGAAATCCAGGACCGGCCACAAACGGGCAGGCTGCGCCGAGGGGCTCAGTCTCATCACCCCTGTTTGAGAATTGAAACTTAGTCTCGGGTTGCCAGATGAAAAAAAGTGAATGAATGTGAGGTGGCACCGCAGGCGTTCTGACGGCTCATGGCAGTTTGCAACAATCCTCTGGCGCTTTGGGGGCGTCGTTGCTGGCGTCCAACTCGACTTTCCACGAGCCGTTGGGTTGTTTCTTCCAGACGGTCATGTAGCGGCCAGTGGTCACGATTGGAGATCCGTCGCGATCTTTCGAGCGGCCGGTATAGGTGCCCCACGTGAAGCCCATGTCTCCGGTCGGACCCATGCGACCTCCTTCGGTGACCCAGGAAAGTTGATATTGACGCGGAGTCCAGTTGGCGGAGGCCGTTATGGCTGAGGCGCCCATGACGGGAGCTTTGCCGTTGGAGAGCATGACGGCATCAGATGCGAACCATTTGGCGAAGGCGGGACCGCCTCCCTGGGCTGTATCGCTGGAGAATTTGGCGTCGAGCTTATAGAGAAAAGCAACCTGCGGCGTGAGACCGGGGCTGGAGAAAGGATCGACCGTGGGTGCAGGTTTCGACAGTGGATCGAGCGGTAGCTGTGCGAGCGCGATGGGGCAACAGGCCAGAAACAGGAGAAGCGCTGTGGATGCGATGCGCATGACGAGGAACCATTTTCCGCGGCCGAGTTTTTTGATCAGGCCAGCTAAATGCTAGCAGTCCTTGAGCAAACTTCGCATCTAAAGCAGGAGGAACGAACAGTACTGTTGCACGTGCTGGCTTGGTATACTTAGAGGGCATGCGAGCGAGCGATTCGCTCATGAATGGCCCCGGATGCGGGGTCATTTTTGTAGGGCCTGATTTACTTGTTGGGCCAGACAGAAGTATGGACTTTTGAGGCTCCCGACATTTCATGGGCAATTTACTCGACTCTGTTCACTCCCCGGCCGATATAAAGAGCCTTTCGGTACCGCAACTGGAAGCGCTGGCGCAGGAGATTCGCGAACGGCTGATTCTGACACTTTCAAAGACTGGCGGACATCTGGGACCGAATCTGGGTGTGGTGGAGCTGACGCTGGCGCTGCACTATGTCTTTGATACTCCCGATGACAAATTCGTGTTCGATGTGAGCCACCAGGCTTATATCCACAAGTTGCTGACTGGGCGCCGGGAGCAATTCGGCACGATTCGGCAGCCGGGTGGGCTGAACGGATTTATGCTGCGCACGGAAAGCGAGCATGACAGCTATGGCGCAGGGCATGCTGGGACGGCGCTTTCGGCTGCGCTGGGCATGGCCGCTGCGCGGGATATGGCGGGGGGCAAAGAGCATGTAATCGCGGTGGCGGGCGATGCGGCGTTTACGAATGGGATTTCATTCGAGGCGCTGAATAATATTGCCGAACACACCAAGCGGCTGATTGTAGTGCTGAACGACAATGAGTGGTCCATTGACCGGAATGTGGGCGCGATTGCGAAGTATCTGCACAAGATTGTGACGAACGAGCGGGTTTCTCACCTGCACGAGAGTGCGGCCCGGCTGCTGGAGAAAGTAGGCGGCAAGACGGCCGCCAATGTAGTGAAGCGTGCCGAGGGCGCGGCCAAGGGTCTGCTGTGGCCTTCGGGACTATTTGAGGAATTCGGGCTGACGTATTATGGGCCGCTGGATGGGCACAACATCGGGCTGCTGATAGAGACGTTCAAGTTTCTGAAGCAGCAGGAGCGTCCGGTGCTGCTGCATGCGATTACGCAGAAGGGGCGCGGGTTCCAGCCGGCGCTGGACAAGCAGAAGAAGTTCCACGGGCTGGGGCCATACCATCCCGAGACGGGCGAGACGAAGTCGGCGGGCCAGCGAACCTACTCTGAAGTGTTTGCGGATACGCTGGTGAAGCTGGCGAACGAGAATGAAAAGCTGGTGGCTATTACGGGTGCCATGCCGAATGGGACTGGACTGGATTTGTTCCGGCCGCATCATCCGAAGAAGTATTTTGATGTGGGGATTGCGGAAGAGCACGCGGTGATTTTTGCGGCGGGCATGGCGACGCAAGGATACAAGCCCTTCTGCGCAATTTACTCGACGTTCTTGCAACGGGCGTTTGATCCGGTGATTCATGACGTGTGTCTGCAGAATCTGCCAGTGGTTTTCTGCATGGACCGTGGCGGCCTGAGCGGCGACGACGGACCGACTCACCATGGGCTGTTTGATATTGCCTATCTGCGCGGTGTCCCGAATATGGTCCACATGGACCCGACGAACGAAGATGAGCTTGCCGATATGCTTTATACGGCCATGCTGCATGAAGGGCCGTCAGCGGTGCGGTATCCGCGGGGAACAGGGCCGGGCGTAGCGGTGAAAGCGCATCCGGTGGCATTACCGATTGGCAAAGCGAAGGTATTGCGCGAAGGCGATGAGATTGCGGTGCTGGGGCTGGGCACACTGCTGCCGATGGCGGTGGAGCTTGCTGACCGGCTGGAGGGCGAAGGATATTCGGCGGCGGTGATTAATCCGCGATTTGTGAAACCGCTGGACCGCGAGCTGCTGGCTCAGTACGCGAAGAAGGTGACAGCGATAGTTACATTCGAGGACGGCGTGCTGATGGGCGGCTTTGGGAGCGCGGTCTTGGAGGCGCTGAACGAGATGGGGCTGGATGTTCCGCTGGTGCGGATCGGTTGGCCCGATCAGTTTATTGAGCACGGCAAGGTGGACAAGCTGCGCGAGATCCACGGCGTGAGCGTGGAGGCGGCGATGGAGAAGCTGGTTCCGTATTTGAAGCTTAGTCTAAGGCGCAGGATGGCGCGGCTGGTCGCTCGCTAGAGGCTCAAGCCGTGATCCTCGATCACGGCATTGGTTCAGTTGTGACCGAAAGGAATCCCGAACTGCCGCTTGATGTGAGCAGGCGGAGAGAGCCGTTGGCTTCGCAGGCGGGCTGCACGTCAGTTGAACCGAAGTTCGTTTGCTGCAGGATGCGTCCATCCGCGAGCGAAATTTCCGTGATCTGAAGTGACGGCGTCATTCCCATGATGCCCATCTGTTTCCCTTCTGAGTTCACCACCGGATGCTGGCTTGGGATGATGGCACCCAGGCGCAGTTTCACGGTCGTGGGCGTCGAAGAGATGAATTGGCCGAAAACCGTATCAGTCGAAACCTTCGGAACCACCGCTTTCACGACTCCCTGCTCGCTAAACGTGAGGATGGGGAGCCCAGAGACGGTGGGAATGAGAAGGAGGTTATCTCCGACGGGGTGGAATGTCGACGAGGCAATGAGAAAGTCCGGATCGTATTTGCCCGGTCCGTCCGGCATTGCGGAGGCGAGCGCCAGATAATCATCGTTCCCGAGATCAAGCCGCCGAATGGGGCTGCCGTCTGGCGCAAGGAGATCTACCGCCATACGGTGGTTGAGCCGGTCCTCGGAAAGCAAAATCATGTTGCCGGACTTGAACTCGCCAAGTGCCTGAGGCTCGATTCCATGAGGGAGCGCCGTAGTTCGCGCGAGCACACCATCCTGGTCGAAGGTGAGGACAAGGAAATCGGGAATCTTCTTTCCGCCCGCAGTATCGCGTTCTGCCTTGACCAGCACATTGATATGGCCATAGCCCACAAACACGGATTTCGGCCAAAAAACATGTGCATAGCCGCGGATGGAATGCCAATTGAAATTTGTGGCGGTGCCATCGGGATGGATGCCGAGCAGCGCCATCCTTTCCGCTGCGCCGGAATTTGGGATGTATCCATCGACAAACGTGTAGATCGTACCGTTACGGGAGCAATTGAAACGGCCTGCGATTGTCGGCCTTGGATTGAGATCTGACACGACTTGCGGCCGCGAGAACTTAGATGATGTTGTTGCGTCGGGAATCCGGCCCTGGGCCGCAGCCAAGGATACGGAAGACCAGATAGCAATTAGAAAGACGGCCGAGGAAGCTCTGTTCATTGCAAACCTCCCGCAGCCCGTTCCGCTGCTCGTCGGGCGCTCCAGTGCGCAGCCGATGTCGGTTGAGATCGCGCCGGTATCCGGTCGACAGCGACCAGAGCACCGGAGTCGAAGCCTGTATTCTGAATCTATACCCATAGATGGCCACTGATACATCACCCGCCCGCCGCGCCCCCGTTTCCGCTTACGACCGATGGGTGGAAGTTATTGGAGCGCTGAAGCTGCTGGAAGCCGCTTTGTTTGTCGCGCTGGGGATCGGCGTTTTTCGGCTGCTTCATAAAGACCTGGTTGATGTAGTGACGCGTTGGGTCCTGGCCCTGCGGTTCGATCCCGAGGGCCGGTTTGTAAGCCTGCTGCTGGATAAAGTTGCGCTGATAAGCCCTCATCGGCTGAAAGAGATTGGCGCGGCGATTTTTGCTCATGCGGCGCTGGACATTCTGGAAGGCACCGGGTTGATTCTGAGAAAGCTCTGGGCGGAGTTCATCACGCTTGCGTTCTCGGCCTTCTTTATTCCGATAGAGATATATGAATTAGCGCATCGTGTGACGTGGATTCGCATTGCGATCATCGCCATTAATGCGGCGGTGGTGATTTATCTGGTGTTCCATGTGCAGATGCGGATTCGGCTCCACGAGCGACGGCGGAAGCAGCGATCAGCGGACAACGAATAGAGATCACCCGGTTGAAGTCGCCCCACTCTTGGCGAAGATTTAACGAAGATTTTGGTCTATCCTGAGTTCGGGATTCTGACAAGAGGTCCAATGGTGATGGAACCTCTTTGATTAACCACTACATCTTGTGGCCCCACCTGCCTGTCTCGCAAGGCATTGGTTTTTCCAGTGCAGGATGGGCTTCCTAGCTGATTTTTCTTTGGTTTAGCGCACATTCAGGTGATTTTCCACTTTGACGCAGCATCTTACTGCGCTAGGATGAGTGGGAGAAAGTGGTCGAAAGTGGTGAATTTGAGTAACTCTCACCCATTTTATGCCGATGTAGATGGTGGGGGAGAGGCTTTCGATCAGATCAAAAAACAAAGATGTTTCGCGGAAATCACCCAACCCGAGTGGATGAGAAAGGGCGGCTCAAGCTGCCGGCGGAGTTCAAGCGCCGGATTGATGAGCAGTACAACGGCCGCTTTTACATCACGAGCAAGGATGGGCGGGTAGCCGAGATTCACCCAATGCAGGAATGGGAAAAAGTCGAACAGAAGCTGGCGGCGATTCCCAATTTCAATCCTGCTAAAAAACGCCTTCTGGACCGGTACAACTACTTTGGCCAGGAGACGGAGATGGACGCGCAGGGAAGAGTTTTAATTCCCCAGATCCTGCGTGAGAAGGCGAATGTCACCGGAGACGTGGTGGTGTTCGGCAACATGACGTACCTCGAAGTATCGAACCGCGAGGCGTTTGTGGCGAATATGGATGCGAATCCGTTGACCACTGATGATGAGCGGGCGCTGGCAGAGTTTGGTTTGTAGCAAGGGTTTGGTCCCCCAGAGGGAAGCACATGGGCGAGCGTGAGCGGCATGTGCCGGTTCTTTTACAACAGACGATCCGTTTTCTGAATGTGCGCACGGGCGGCGTTTATGTTGACGCGACGCTCGGGTTTGCCGGACATGCGAGCGCAGTAGCGCGGCTGATTGGCGCGGAGGGCAGGCTGATTTGCTTTGATCGCGACCCGGATGCGATGTCGCTGGCGAAGGCGCGGCTGGCAGATGTTGGCAGCGAGTTGGGAGCCGCAATGCCGCAAGTGGAGTTCCACGATGTGGAGTTTTCGCAAGCGGCGGAGTTGCTGAAGCGAGGCAGCGTGGACGGGCTGTTGGCCGACTTTGGAGCCAGCTCGATGCACTTTGACGAGGCGCACAGAGGGTTCAGTTTTCAGGCGGAAGGGCCATTGGATATGCGGATGAATCCGCGCCACGGGCTGACCGCCGCACAAGTGGTAAACCAGTTCGGCGAAAAAGAACTCGCCGACCTGATTTACGAATTCGGAGAGGAAAGGAGGTCGCGGAGAATCGCCAGAGCCATTGTCCGGGGCCGGCCGCTGACGACGACGGCAGAACTTGCCAGAGTCATTGCGGTCGCTGCCCCGGCGATGAAATCCGAGAAGATTCATCCGGCGACGCGGACCTTTCAGGCGCTCCGAATTTACGTAAATGCCGAGTTAGAGGAGATTGACGCGCTGTTGAGCGCGGCTCCGGGGTTGTTGAAGCGGGGAGGCAGGCTGGTGGTGATCAGCTTCCACTCGCTGGAAGACCGGCGCGCGAAAGACTCGCTGCGCGAAGGAGCTCGGCAAGGAATTTATGAGGTGTTGACGCGGAAGCCGGTGACGGCAGAAGCAGAGGAGACGGATCGGAATCCGAGGGCTCGCAGCGCGAAGCTGCGGGCGGCGGAGAGGAAGTAGGAGTAAGGGTTAGAAAAAAAGATCGGGCCGGGGTCGTCCTGCCGTACTAATTGGCGAAAGTGCAAGACAAAAACCTCGCAAGATAAGCCCTCCTCAATATCAGCGACCCAGGCCCGGTCGTTAGAGGAGGAAGAAGTTCAGAGTTTTCAGTCCCGAGTATTGGTCGGGGGACTGGCAGTGAATGGAGAACAGAGATGGCGACACAGGTAATAGCAGCACAGACCGGATTTGAATATGATCGCGGGAGCGCGAGCCGGTTCATGGACCGCGTCGTCGACCGCAACCAGACGCTGATGGCGGCGCAGCAGCGCGCGCGTCGCGGGCCGACGCCGGAAGTTTTGTTCGCCAAGCGCTTTGATAATTCGCGGCTGGTGAAGGCGGCCGATCCGGCGCGGGCCAAGGAGATGCGGACGTTCGCATGCGTGATGGCGCTGCTGTTCAGCCTCTTTATGATTTACGGCTGGCAGCACCTGAGCGGCATTGAATACGGTTATCACATCGAGTCGGAAAAGGCGCAGGTACAGCACCTTGAGGAGCAGAACCGGCAGCTTCGACTGAGCGAGGCGCAGCTTGTGGATCCCGGCCGTATCGATCAACTGTCGCGGCAGTATGGTCTCGGGGTTCCGACGCCGGGGCAGGTGGTGCGACCGGATGCGTCGCTGGATTCGAATGCGAATGGACCGGTAGTTGCGGAAGCCCACCCTTTGCTGCCTTCGATACATTAATATCTTCCTAAGGAGGGATCGACAGCAGCGGTGAATCGGCTTTCGTCCCCTCCATCCTCTTCTTATTCCCCATTGCGCGAGCCGGGCGTGGTTACACCCATGCGGCGCATTCGCGTGTTTCTAGTGCTGGGGATCATCTCATTCTGGGCGCTGCTGATTTGCGGACGCCTGGTGTGGCTCCAGGTATTTCGCCACCACTATTACATTGAGCAGGCAGCCCGTCAGCAGGAGCACAGCTTTGAGGTTGCGCCTCGCCGCGGGAACCTTTACGACCGCAATCTGCACGCACTGGCAATGACGGTTCTGGTGGACTCGATTTATGCCGTGCCATCCGAAATCGCGAATAAAGAAGACGTAGCAAGCGAGCTGGCGAAAATTGTCCATACGGACCCGGAGGATCGGTACACGACCAGGCAGCGAATTCTGGCCCGGCTGAACGCTTCGCGCGACTTTGCGTGGATCGCACGTAAACAGGATGCTTCGGTTGTAAATAAGGTGAAGGCGCTGAACCTGAAGGGAGTTTACCTTCAGAAGGAGTTCAAGCGGTTCTATCCGGACAACCGAATTGCTGCCCAGGTGCTGGGCTACGTAGGCGTGGATGACAACGGTCTGGGGGGGCTGGAGCAGGAGTTCAACGAAGACCTGCGGGGTGTTCCGGGGCGAATGCTGACGGCGGTGGACGCGAGACGGCACGTTCGCGGCAGCACGGAGGCTGATCCGTTGCCCGGGGAAAGCCTGGTGCTGAGCATCGACTCCAATATCCAATTTATGGCGGAGCAGGCGCTCGACCGTAATATGGCGCGAACACATGCGCTGAACGGCACGATTGTGGTGCAGGACCCTCATACGGGACAGATTCTGGCGCTGGCCATGCGTCCGACGTTTGATCCGAATGATTTTCGGCACACGAATCCAGCGCTGCTGCGCGACCATGCGGTGAGCGATGTCTATGAGCCTGGCTCGACTTTCAAGCTGGTGACGTATTCGTCGGCGATTGATTCGAATGTTGTGACGCCGGACTCGATGATCCACACGCTCGGCGGACAAATCAATGTAGCGGGCCGAATAGTGCATGACGACCGTGACGCGATTCGGTACGAGGCACAGCATGGAAACGTGATCTCGGCGACGGAAGCGCTGGAGCAATCGAGCGACGTGGCGGCAGTGGAATTGGCGGAGCGGATGGGCAAGGACCGCTTCTACCAGTACATTCGCTCCTTTGGATTTGGACAGCGCACGGGCATTGAGCTGCCGGGCGAAACGCGAGGGCTGCTGAAGCCGCCGCGCCGGTGGAACCCGACGACGATCGGGTCGATTCCAATGGGTCAGGAGATTGGCGTGACTCCGCTCCAGTTGGTTGCCATGGTTTCGACCATTGCAAACGGCGGAGAGTATTTGCCGCCGCACATTCTGCTGGAAAGCTCGAATGAAGTGCAGGATGGGCATCTGGTCGCGGCGGCGTTTCATCCCGAACACGAACTGCCGGATCGGCTGCCGGACGGGGCGCATCGGGTGATTTCGACGATGTCCGCTGCCGAAATGCGGAAGATGATGGAAGGGGTGGTCGAGCACGGGACCGGTATTCCGGCGCAATTAAATGGGTACAGCGCGGCGGGCAAGACGGGGACGGCGGAGAAGATTGATCCCCTGACACATACCTATTCGAAGACGAAATATGTGGCGTCGTTTGTGGGGTTCGCGCCGGTGAATGAACCCGCCGTGACTATTGCAGTGGTGATGGATTCACCTGATTACAAATACCACTACGGGACCGCAGCCAGTGCGCCGGTGTTTCATGAGTTGGCGCAGCAGATTCTGGAGTATCTGGGCGTTCCGCATGATGAACCGCTGAAGACGACACAAGAGATGGCTGCCATCGAGAGCGAGCCGGCTCCGGAAGATGACTCGGAGCAGCACCTGGATGATCTGGACTCGCTGTTTAATGAGGTGAATGATTTGCCAGTGGATGATCCGCTACGGCAGCGGGCAGCGCCATCGGGTGACACTGCGCAGACTGCAGGTGGTTCGGCGGCCTCGATCGGCGTGGCGGCCACGGGGGCGGCGCAGCAGACCCCGCAGGCTCCTACCCAGGCTGCTCCGAAGAACTCGGTGAAGGTTGGTTCTGGCAAGCAGGTGGCGGTTCCGTCGCTGCTGGGAGAGCCGGTTCGTACGGTCATTGAGAAGGCCGGCGAGGTCGGTTTGGGCGTGCAAGTGGTGGGGTCGGGCATTGCGAGGCAGCAAGTCCCGGCAGCGGGAACAATGGTTCCGCAGGGCACCCAGATTGTGGTGCAGTTCGGGAATTAGAATTCCCGCAATTGTGTATTGCGCGTTTATAGCGGAGCTTTTTCTGTGCCGGCGAAGTATCGCCGCGACTCGGGAAGAAAAAGCAGCCAGGCGATTCCTATAAAAATAATGCTGTGGATTGCGAGCTTGGGGAGTGCACCGAATGCGCTCAGAGCGACATGAAAAGCCATCCAGGCAAGAGCCAGCCAGCGCGCCCAATTGTGACCCAAAAACATGAATGCGCCGGCGACAATCGCCAGGGCCTCCGTGAGCTCCACCCAGATACCGTCGGGCTGCTGCAGCTGCTGGAAGTGATAAATGAAACCGAGTGCTCCCACGAGCAGAAAAAGGCAAGAGACCACCATGACAGCTACTGGGCGCCGGAAGATATTCATGGTCGCACCTCGATTGCGGTCACTGTATCACGATAATGGAGTGACAATTTCACAGAAGATGTAGAGGATGGAAAGGAGCCGCGGGTACAGGGGCTCTGGTCGAATGATGCTTGTTGACGATGTTCTGCAGGAAGTCGCATGCGAGCGGCGCTCGGGCGCCAACACCGAAGTCTCCGGCGTGGAGTATGACTCGCGTCGAATCGAGGCGGGGTCGCTCTTTGTCGCCATGCGAGGCGAGGCGACTGACGGCAACAGGTATATTGATGCGGCCGTTAAAGCCGGTGCGGTGGCTGTGATTACCGATTCCGCCGAGGCCTTTGACGAAGCGGTGCGGAAGCATCCGCAACTTGCACTTTGCAAGGTAGCGCATGGAAGGCAAGCTCTGGCGCTGGCCTCGGCGAATTTCTTTGGGCATCCTGAGCGCCAACTCGCTTTGACCGGAGTAACAGGGACCAATGGCAAAACAACGACGGCATTTTTGCTGGATGCCATCCTGAACCATGCCGGACGCAAGACCGTGCTGATAGGAACGATCGAATGCCATGTTGCGGGTATGACAAGGTCGTCCCCGCATACTACGCCGGAGTCGCGCGATTTGCTGGAGCTGTTTCGAGAGGGCGTGAGCGCGGGCGCGACGGAAGCGGTGATGGAGGTGTCGTCGCATGGGCTGGAGCAGGGCCGTGTGTACGGTTTGGGATTCGACGCAGCGATATTTACGAACCTCACGCGCGACCATCTTGATTTTCACGGCACGATGGAGAGATATTTTGCTGCGAAACGCAAACTGTTTGACGGGAGCTTGCGTTATCCGCCGCGCGTGGCTGTGCTGAACATTGACGATCCTTATGGCGCGGAGCTGGCGACGACGGCGCGCGAACGAGGCAGCGAGATTTTTTCGTATGGAATGTCTGTAGGCGAATTTCGCGCCGAGAATGTAGCGATGTCGGCGAACGGCATGCGATTCGTGCTGCAAAGCCCTGCGGGCGAGTCCGAGATTCGCACGCGGCTTACGGGCAAGGTGAACGTCTACAACTTGCTGGCAGCGTGCGCGGCGGCTTATTCGCGAGGGCTCTCACTGGATGAGATTGCGGGTGGAGCGGCATCGCTCACATGCGTGCCAGGGCGATTTGAGACGGTGGATGCGGGGCAGCCGTTCACAGTAGTGGTGGATTACGCGCATACCGATGACGCCCTGCGAAACCTTACAGCATTGGCGCGCGAGTTCGTGCGGGAACATGGTGGGCGCGTCATTACGCTGTTTGGCTGCGGCGGAGATCGCGACAAGACGAAGCGTCCGCTGATGGGTCGCGCCGCCGGAGAGGGCAGTGATCTGGTTTTTCTTACATCGGATAACCCTCGCAGCGAAGACCCCGAAGCAATACTGTCGGATGTGGTTCCTGGGCTTGACGCGGCGGGTGTGAAGTATATCCTCGAAGCCAGTCGGGAGAAGGCCATCGAGATGGCACTGAACGATGCGCACGCGGGCGATATTGTTTTGTTGGCAGGCAAGGGTCATGAGAAGACTCAAACGCTGAAGAACGGCGCGATCCCATTTGATGATGCCGCAGTGGCGCTGAATACATTGAAGGCTCTTTCTGTTCGATCCCCAGATGCGTTTCGACGAACGAGAGTGGACGCATGAGACTCGAACTAAGGCAAATCGCACACTGGTGTGGCGCTGAGGTGGAAGGTGCGCCTGCTGATGGAATTGTGGCAGAGGGATATTCCATAGACTCGAGGACGATCGAGGCAGGGGAGCTTTTCTTTGCGGTGACGGGCGCGCGTTTCGACGGGCACGATTTTGTGAGTGCGGCGATGGCGCGTGGTGCGGTGGCCGCATCGATCTCACGCGGGAAACTGGATGCTGTGCGAGCGGCTGGAGCGAGCGGACCTCTCCTGGTGGTTGAAGATCCGTTGAAAGCATTGCAGCAGCTTGCCGCAGTGGTAAGGCGGCAGTGGGGCCGTCGGCTGGTGGGCATTACGGGATCGGCAGGGAAGACGACGACAAAGGAAGCGGTAGCAAAGGTACTGAGCGCGAAATTCTCCGTGCTCAAATCGCAGGGCAATCTCAATAACGAATACGGCTTGCCGCTGCAACTTCTAAAGCTGGAGCCCTGGCACGAGGCTGCGGTGATTGAGATGGGTATGTCTCATGCGGGCGAGATTGCCGCGCTAGCCCATATAGCTTCTCCCAACTGGGGAGTGGTTACGAATGTGGGCACCGCTCACGCGCAGAACTTTGCCGATGGCGTAACCGGCATCGCGCGCGCGAAGTATGAGCTGGTGGAGGCGCTGCAGGCCCAGGGCGTGGCTTTTTTGAATTGCGATGATCCTCGCGTCTCGCAGTTCGGGCGCGATTTTCGGGGTAAGGCAGTCTACTTTGGACGCGGGCCTTGTGCTGATCCTCGTGCCGACTCGGTTGAATCGCTGGGGGCCGATGGGCAGAAGGTGGAAGTGCGCGCCGGGGAGCAGCACGCCACGCTGCATCTGCGGCTGTTGGGTGAGCACAATGTCTCAAATGCGATGGCTGCTATTGCGGTGGGTGTAGAAGCCGGGATTTCGCTCGCGGATTGCTGCGCGGCTTTGGCGGAGCTTGCGCCAGAGGACAAGCGTGGGCAGGTAATCGCCGTTCGCGGCGCTACTGTAATCAATGATTGCTACAACTCAAATCCTGAAGCACTGAAAGCAATGATCGCCACCCTGGCGAAGATGCCCGTGGCAGCGGGCGGAAGACGGATTCTGGTTGCCGGAGCAATGCTGGAACTCGGCGAGCAGTCAGCTGCGCTGCATGCAGAGTGCGGAAGGACAGCGGCGAAGGCAGGAATTGATCTGGTTGCTGGAGTAAGCGGCGATGCGAAGTCGTTGGCTGAAGCGGCGGGTGAAGCGGGCGCGAAGACAGTGTTCTTAGAAACGCCGAAGGAAGCTGGAGAATGGCTGCGTGAGGCAGCACAGGCGGGTGATGTTGTGCTTCTGAAGGCGTCGCGAGGGGTGCGTCTGGAGGGGGCTCTGGAGGCATGGAGCGCGAACTGAAAGATTCGCGCAAATGCCCGTTTTGACCGTAGTTACAAAAGAATTGCAATCCTCCCATAGTTCGGATCATCCAAAAAGTCAGAACTACCGTACCTAAATTGCCGGTCGCACGGCATCAGGAGGGGTTATGACAATGAGCATGAAATATCGCAGTCTGGTTCCGATTCTGGCTGCCGGTATGTTGCTGGCCGTTCCGGCAATGGTGACGCCGCCACGGGCGGTGGCATTCGCGCAGTCTGCAGATTCGGATTCAAATCTGAAGGCAGAAATTACGAACAAAGCCTTGAACAAGTCGCAGTTCAAGGACATTCAGGTGAGTGTGCAGAACGGAGTTGTTACGCTGACGGGCACGGTGAACAACGTGGCCGCGAAGGAGCAGGCGGACCATCGCGTTCACGGCACTAAAGGCGTGCAGGCGGTAGACAACCAGATTCACATTGCAGGGCCAAACGTTCCTGACTCGGAGCTGCAGCAGAAGCT
The DNA here is from genome assembly GCA_035945555.1 of Acidobacteriaceae bacterium. Lineage (GTDB taxonomy): Bacteria > Acidobacteriota > Terriglobia > Terriglobales > Acidobacteriaceae > Silvibacterium. Next base: position 19,128 of record DASZAG010000085.1, on the reverse strand, counting down.
GGTCAAGTCGATCGAATACTCGCGCGTGGGTTATGGAACCACGCCGTTCAACGCGATCAGCGTGAACGTGCAGAACGCCGTAGTGACACTCGGTGGACATGCATATGGACCTGTGGACGCTGACACCGCGGTTAACATTGCGCAGAATACGAAGGGCGTGCAGGATGTGATCGACAATATTCAGGTGGATCCCGTATCGCCGAATGACGATCAGATTCGGAGGGCGGAATATCGCTCGATTTACGGTTTTCCGTCGCTGAATAAGTACGCGATTGATCCGGCACAGCCGATTCGAATTTCCGTGCAGAACGGAAATGTGACGCTGTACGGATCGGTTGATTCGCAGGCTGACAAGAATGCTGCGGGTATCCGAGCTAATACTGTCCCGGGGGTCTTCCACGTGACCAATGACTTGCAGGTTGCGGGTCAAAGGCCGGAGAAGACACAGCAGTAAGGCAAGCTGAAACGAACGGGCTAAACAAAAAGCGCCTCCAGGCTGGACTCTTTCCTCCTGGAGGCGCTTTGTTATGCAGCCACAGCGCTCCCCAATCAGACGATCGAACGATAAACTGTAATTTATGGCGTTCTTTCGCAGCGTGGGCATCACGCTTGAGATGATCAAGTGGGAGCACTCTGTTTTTGCGCTTCCGTTCGCCCTGACCGGTGCGATGCTGGCAGCAGGCGGGCTTCCGCGCCCGATGCAGATTTTCTGGATCATAGTATGCATGGTGAGTGCGCGGTCAGCTGCTATGGCTTTCAATCGCTGGGCAGATGCGGCGCTCGACGCTGATAATCCGCGCACGCGGATGCGGGCGATTCCGGCGGGACTTCTTTCGCGCGGGTTCGTGGGCGGATTCACCCTCCTGATGGCGGCGATTTTTGTATTGGCCTCATCGGAGTTAAACCGGTTGACGTTGCTGCTGTCTCCGCTCGCGCTGGCGATTGTGCTTTTCTATTCCTATACGAAGCGGTTTACACGCTGGTCCCACCTGGTTCTGGGTCTTGCGCTCGGCATTGCTCCAGCGGCGGCGTGGATTGCGGTAAGGGGATCGCTGGATCCTCGGATTCTGATTCTTACGCTGGCTGTCATGTTCTGGGTGGCGGGCTTTGACGTGCTGTATGCCTGCCAGGATGCGGCGCACGATTGCACGCACGATCTGTGCAGCATTCCTGCAAGCTGGGGAGTCAATGCGGCGTTCTGGATTGCCCGATTGCTGCACCTGCTAATGCTTGCGCTGCTGGTATGGCTGGTGCATGCGTTTGGGCTAGGCTTGCTGGCAATGATTGGAGTGGCGGTGGTTGCGGCGCTTCTGCTTTACGAGCACCTGATTGTTTCTCCGGGAGATCTTCGGCGATTGAATGCAGCATTTTTCACGATGAATGGCGTCATTTCTATTTTGTTTTTCTGCTTTGTTGCGCTCGATCTGCTGATGCGCCATCGGGTGCCGTTCCAGCTGTAAAAAAAAGGCCCGCAACCGTGCTTGCGGGCCTTGCAGTCGAGGCGTACACCTTTCAAATTTCAGGCGCTGCGGCGCTCTTTATCGCGCTGCCGCTCTTCTTCAATTTTGTCGTTGGTACGGTCCTTTATGTTCTGTACCTTGTCCGACAAGTGTTCCCGTTCCTTATTGGCACGATGTTCCGCTTCGTGCTGGCGGTCTTTGGCGGCATCATGGGCGGCTTCTTTTGCATTGCCCCATGTTTCTTTCGCCGCTCCCTTGGTTTCTTCGGCGAGTCCGCGATTTGCCATATTCTGGTTGCCGACGGCTTCGCCAACCTTCTGTTTAATGGTTCCGCTTGCCTGATCCATCTTGCCGCTTGCCTGGTCTTTGTTCATGACGATTGACTCCTGTTGTCGTTTGACTCCAATTGTCGTGCGTTTTTCCGCATGTCGCGCGATGCGGTTCCAGGTCCGAGTTCAGTTCGCGGGCCCTAGACTCTCCTTCGACCGCTGATGAGCTGGATAAGAAGTACGACGATTGCCAGCACCAGCAGGATGTGAATATAAGCACCGATTGCGTGAAAACTCACCAATCCGACAAGCCACAAAACTAAAAGAATTACAAAAATGGTCCAAAGCATTTTATTCTCCTATCTGCCCGCTGCGCGCTTGCAACTTCGTGGTATGGTGCGCGGAAGCTGTGTAAGGTTGCCGTACAATCGGAACTCTGAGGAGCCGTTGGATTTATGCGCATCGCGATTCAGGGAGAGCCGGGATCATTCAGTCACGAAGCGACATTGAAGATTGCGCCGCAGGCAACCATTCACCCCTGTTCTGTTTCAGCGGATGTGTTTGCGGCTGTGGTTGAGGGGCGTGTGGACGCGGCTGTAATTCCAATTGAGAATTCGCTCGCGGGACCAGTGGCCGAACATTACGATCTGCTACTGACGCACGATGTTGCGATTGAGAGCGAATCTCTGCTGCGGATTCGGCATAATCTGATCGCGCTGCCTGGAGTTCCGCTGGAAAAGATTGAACAGGTTTACTCGCATCCGGTGGCGCTGGCGCAGTGCCGGGGATTTATCGACGCACATCGAGGGATGGCCGCGGTTCCTTACTATGACACCGCGGGCAGCGTGAAGCGACTGGCAGAGGCACGTGACGCCAAGGCGGCGGGAATCGCCAGCGCGCAAGCGGCTCGACATTATGGCGGAGAAATTCTGGCCGCCGGGATCGAGGACAATCCGGAAAACTACACTCGCTTCTTTCTGATCCGGAAACGGGACCGGGTGCAAGCTGACAAGCGACCCGATAAGGTGAGCCTTGCCTTCGCGGTGGAGAACCGGCCGGGTACGCTGGTTGCGGCGCTGGAAGTTTTTGCGAGCCAGGGAACAAACCTCACGCGCATTGAGTCAAGGCCGGTGCCTGGGAAGCCATGGGAGTATGTGTTCTATGCGGACTATCAGTTGTCGTCACCGGACGCGGCGGACGCTTCATTTAAACTCCTTGTCGAACATTGCTCGATGGTGAAGGAACTCGGAAGATATCGGGCCGCGCGGCAGGCGGCGAAGTAAGTAAATGAAGAGATAGGGCTTCGGTCTGAGGGCGATATTGCAGTGGTTCTAAACTGCAGGAGTTTTTTGCGTTTCATGAATCGCTGGCGCTTCCAGCCGATGAGTTTGGGTGGAACTGAAATTGCTCCCGGCACGTAGGTGGCATCTTAAGGGGTGACAGCTTCCCCTGCGTGCTCCGTACAAATGAAAAGCTAAGTTGTTGATGGATAAGAGCTGCTGCTTCAAGGGGCGGTTTTCTGCGACGGTTTTGCGATTTGAAGAGTCTAATAGCTAATAATGTGATAGAAGGGGACTCATGTCGAGTGATTTCTTAAGCGTCATCCATCCGAGTGATCGAAACCAGCGGGAGGGGCGGTCTGAGGGCAAGGCCTTTCCGGTTCTGCCGGTTCGTGACACGGTTCTGTTTCCGCACGCGGTTCTTCCTCTGACCGTCGGGCGTGAGAGTTCGGTCCAGCTGATTCAATCGCTGGGAGATGAGAAGACCATAGTTGTGGTCGCGCAACGCGACGCGCGGATGGATGCTCCTCAGCCCGCGGATCTCTATGAGTTTGGGACCCTGGCGACGATTCACAAGGTGGTGAAGATGCCTAACCAGAGTCTTTTTGTGTTCACAGAGGGAACCGAGCGCGTGAAGCTCGGAACCTTCTCCCAGATTGAGCCGTTCATGACGGCGGCGGTTGAGGTGATTGCCGAGATTCCCGCAAAAAAGGGGCCGGAGTTGGAAGCGCTGCAGAGGAATGTGCTGCAGGCGTTCCAAAATATAGTGACCTCTTCTCCGACGCTGTCGGATGAATTGCAGACCATCGCGATGAATATTGACGAACCGGGGCGGCTGGTGGACTTTATTGCCTCGTCGTTGCCGTTTCTGCAGACTACTGACAAGCAGGAGCTGCTGGAGACGCCAGACATCAGCGCGAGGCTGGAGCGGGTGAACAAGCACCTTGCGAAGGAGCTTGAGGTTCAGCAGCTTCGCAACAAGATTCAGTCCGAGGTACAGGACCAGGTTCAACAATCGCAGCGCGATTACTACTTGCGCGAGCAAATGAAGGCCATTCAGAAGGAATTGGGTGATGCGGACGAAGGCCAGCGGGACATTGAGGAGCTTCGCAAAAAGATTGAAGCCGCGGGCATGCCGGAAGAGACGCAAAAGGAGGCGCTGAAAGAGCTGAACCGGCTTTCGCGGATGTCCCCTATGGCAGCGGATTATTCGCTGACGCGGAACTATATCGAATGGCTGGCCGTGCTGCCGTGGTCGAAGTCTTCAGGCAGCGCGGTTGATATCGCTAAGGCGAAGCAAATTCTTGACGAGGACCACTACGACCTGAAGAAGGTGAAGGACCGGATCCTGGATTATCTTTCCGTCCGTCGCCTAAAGCCCGACATGAAGGGGCCGATTCTTTGCTTCGTTGGTCCTCCGGGAGTAGGCAAAACCTCGCTGGGGCGCAGCATAGCGCGCGCTCTCGACCGCAAGTTCCAGCGGATTTCGCTTGGCGGCATGCACGACGAGGCGGAGATTCGCGGGCATCGGCGTACCTATATTGGGGCACTGCCGGGGCAGATTATCCAGAACCTGCGCCGGGCTGGTGCGAACGACCCTGTATTCATGCTGGACGAGATCGACAAGCTGGGGCGCGATTTCCGTGGCGATCCATCGTCGGCGCTGCTTGAGACGCTCGATCCCGAGCAGAATAATACGTTCCGCGACAACTACCTGGACCAGCCATTCGACCTGTCGAAGGTGCTGTTTATCTGCACGGCGAACCAGCTCGATCCGATCCCGGCTCCGCTGCTGGACCGCATGGAGATTATTGAATTGCAGGGCTACACGGAGGAGGAAAAGATCCACATCGCCTTCCGGTATTTAATCCCGCGCCAGATAAAGGAGAACGGAATTGAGCCGGACAATATTGAATTTCCAGAGGATTCGGTCAAATACATTGTGCGGCATTACACGCGCGAGGCCGGAGTCCGCAAGCTGGAGCAACTGATAGGGACGGTTTGCCGCAAACAAGCTCGGCGCATCGCGGAAGGGAAGACCGACAAGCTGGTCGTCAGCCGCGAGATAGTGCAGGAGTTCCTGGGCGGAATCAAGGTGCGGGTTGACACAGAAATTGCCGAAAGGACCAAGCGCGCCGGCGTAGCCGTTGGGCTGGCGTGGACTCCGGCCGGTGGCGACGTGCTGTTTATCGAAGCCAACCGCATGAAAGGCAAGGGTGGCTTCACCATGACCGGGCAGATAGGCGAGGTAATGCAGGAGTCGATGCAGGCCGCGCTCACGTGGGTGCGTTCGAACGCACGCTCGTTGGGGCTGGAAGAGGACTTTACGAAAGACGTGGACATCCACATCCATGTTCCCGCCGGGGCTATTCCAAAGGATGGCCCTTCAGCGGGCGTAACCATGGCTACGGCGCTGGTCTCACTTATGACCGATACGCCGGTGCATCCGCTGACAGCAATGACGGGCGAAATTACGCTGAGCGGAAACGTGTTGCCAGTGGGCGGCATCAAGGAGAAGTTTCTGGCGGCAAAGCGGGCCGGTGTAAAGGACGTTATTTTGCCGGCAGAAAACCGGCAGAATGTGGAGGAAGACCTGATGCCGGAGCAGATAGACGGCGTAACCCTGCACTTTGCGACCACGATTGAAGATGTGCTCGCGATTGCGCTTCCCAGCTCCACCAGTGAGGAGAAACGAGACCAGCGGGTGAGAGAAGAAGTGCTGCAGGGTGCGATCGCCTGAAGTTGGCATTCCATGACCGCGGCATTGGCGTTGTGAAAACTGATGATGACGATTGGCCATTCGACGCTGCCGATTGAAACCTTCATCGGGATTTTGCGAGACAATGCCGTGCGCATGCTGGCTGACGTACGCACTGTGCCGAAATCGCGGCACAATCCTCAGTTTGCGCAGGAGAACCTGTCGCCCGCGCTCAAGAAGGCGGGGATTGATTACCAGTGGCACCGCAACCTGGGAGGGTTGCGGCACGCCCGTAAGGACTCAATTAATACCGGCTGGCGTAATGCGAGTTTTCGCGGCTACGCCGATTACATGCAGACGCCGGAGTTTGCGGTTGCGCTTGATGAGCTGCTGAGCAGCTCGCCTGAGGCGCACACCGCCATCATGTGCGCGGAGGCTGTTCCGTGGCGGTGCCATCGTTCGCTCGTAGGCGATGCACTTACCGCGCGTGGCATTCCTGTAGAAGACATTACCTACAGCGCGCAGGGCAAAAGCCGCAGACAGCCGCATAAAATGACTCCTTTTGCGCGAATCGACGGGAAGCGGGTATGGTATCCGGCGGAAGATGACCTGTTTGCCAGCGCAAGGCTGGCTGGATAAGAGGCGAAACGCCGGTTGGACAGAGCCGTCTAAGAGAGCAGGTATTCTGAAAGGAATATGCGCGTTCACGTTCTCGTGTTTGGCGTTCTCAAAGACATGATTCCCGCACCTTCTACCACAGTGGATTTGCCGGCAGGCGCGCGCGCGCGCGACCTGATCGGGCGTTATCGCGAGTGCTTGCCGAACCAGGGGAAGCTACTGGACTCGCTCGCAGTAGCGGTGAATCGCGAGTATGTCTCTGCCGATCACGAGCTGAGGGACGGCGATGAGGTGGCGCTGCTGCCTCCCGTGAGCGGCGGGAGTGCCGAGCGAATAGAGTTGGTGCGGGAGCCAATCGATGCCAGGCGGGTCATTTCGGAAATAAAGCGAGGCGAAGATGGAGCCGTGGCAGTGTTCGACGGGATTGTGCGCGACAACACTCGCGGGCGACGGACGCTATATCTGGATTACGAAGCGTATGAGGAAATGGCACTGGCTCAGATGCAGTCGCTGGCGGGGAAGGCCATTGCAGATTTTGCGGTTCGCGATGTGGCCATTGTCCATCGGCTGGGGCGTCTGGAGGTGGGTGAAACCAGCGTGTTGATTGTAGTGGCGTCTGCGCATCGTGCCGCGGCGTTTGACGCATGTCGGTGGCTCATCGACACATTGAAGAAGACTGTTCCCATTTGGAAGAAAGAGCATTTCGAAGATGGGGCCGTGTGGGCCGACGGCGAACCCTTTCCGCCGGGGATTTCGGCGTGAACAGTTTTCGAAAGAGTGTATGGGTGTGCGCAGCAGTGGCGCTATCGTGCTATACGGCCGCACCGGAGTTCTCTGGAGCACAGGCTGCTCCTCCGATTCATGTCAATGTCCGATTGGTGAACGTGTTTGTCAATGTGACAGATACAACAGGCGCGCCAGTGAGTGGGCTGACGCAGAAGGATTTCCAGCTTACTGAAGATGGACGCCCGCAGAAGATCTCCTACTTTGAGCGCGACACAGACATGCCGTTATCAATTGTTATGGCGATCGATACGAGCGGCAGCACGCGGAAAGACCTGCCGCTGGAAAAGATGGCAGCGCATAACTTTGTCCATGCCCTGCTGCATCCCGCTGATCGAATGGATCTGATGGACTTTAACTCCGGCGTGCGCGAAGTGGTTCCATACACAAACGACGCGCGACGGATTGACGACGGGCTGAACCGCATGGACTACGGTCCCGCTACGGCGTTGTATGACGCTGTCTATCTTGCCTCGCAGAGCCTGGCTTCGCAGCGTGGGAGGAAGGTGCTGGTGTTGATTTCCGACGGCGACAATACCGAGAGCGAGGTGGATTACAACCAGGCACTTGAGGCGGCGCGTCGAGGCGAAGTCATGGTTTATAGCCTGATTGATGTGCCCATTATGGCCGACGCCGGACGAGACACCGATGGCGAGCATGCCATGATTACGCTCGCGCGTGAGACGGGCGGGAAATACTACTACGCGGATGCGGGCGACCTGCGTGGTGCCTTTCAGAAGGTATCCGAAGACCTCCGCACACAATATCTGCTTGGCTATTATCCCGACCCCAAAGCGCACGGAACCGGATTTCGCAGCATCTCAGTTACACTGACGCATGCACCGGAAGCCAACGAACCATCCACCGTTCAGAATCGCGCGGGATATTATCCCGAGAAGTCCGATAGCCCAGATGACAACCGTTAGAATGAATCCATGTCGGTGACCAACAAACCGCGGCGGCCCAAAAAGACTCCTCCGGCGGGCGAGACCGGGCAGGAGGCGATGTACCTGCGCTACTTGAGCGATAAGCAGATTCCTGTTTCGGTCAAGTTGAGCGATGGTGAACAAGTCTCAGGCTGGATTGAGTATTTCGATGAGCGGATGATCCGCCTGACCCGCGAGGGCAAGCCGAATCTATTCATCTACAAGAATCAGATCCGCACCATCAGCGAACAGTCGCGCCGGGGAGATGACACGCGTCGTCGTACGCGCGGCAACGGTGACAACGGCTCCGCCCAAGGCGGCGAGACGCAATGAGCGAGGCTCCCCAGCTGGAATTTGCGGGCCCCGCATCACGCATTGCTCTGGAGGCTGGTGCTCTGTTGCGCGATTACTACCGCAAGGGAGTGGCCACGGAATACAAAGGCGACGTGGATCTGGTGACGGAAGCCGACCGCGCCTCGGAAAAACTCATTGTCGAGCGGATGCACGCTGCGTTTCCGCAGCATGGCATCTTCGGTGAAGAGGGAACCCGCTCGCATCTGGAAAGTGAGTATCGCTGGTACATCGACCCCCTTGATGGCACGACGAACTTCGCGCATGGTTTTCCGATCTTTTGTGTGTCATTGGGGCTTGAGAAGCGTGCACGTTCGTTGGCGGCGTCTGAGGATGGCGAGATTGTAGCGGCGGTGATCTATGATCCGCTCCGTGATGAATTGTTCACGGCCGAAAAGGGAAAGGGTGCGTACCTGAACGGCGCGCAAATCCGTGCGTCAACGACCCGTGCGCTGGCCGAGTCGCTGGTGGCGACGGGCTTTCCCAGCCGCAAGCGGCACGATAATCCAAATATTTACTTCTATCAGCAGTTCACGCTGCGTTCGCACGGTGTGCGGCGCGCGGGTTCTGCTGCGCTGGATTTGGCGTATACGGCGTGCGGAAGGCTGGATGCTTTCTGGGAATTCAACCTGAATCCGTGGGACACATCAGCCGGTGCGTTGCTGGTAACGGAATCCGGCGGAACGATGAGCAGCTTTGACGGCGGCAGGTTTCATTTGGACAGCAGCGAAGTGCTGGCCACAAATGGATTACTGCAGGACGAGTTGCTTGGATTTTTTCGAGCGATGTTCGCCGGAGAAGATCTGGAGCCGATTCCCACTCCGGCAGAATTTGCGGCGAGGCGCGCGGCGCGAGAACGTGGATAAGGAAAGACGATTGACGAAACGTAGACTGCTGGCGGGCGCGGCCTGCGCCCTGATAGGCGGAATTGCGCTAATCGCGGCGCCCGTAGGTTGTGCCCAGAATGTTGAAGGCTACCGGGTGCTGCAAGCCTATCCACACGACTCGCAGGCATTTACACAGGGGCTGGTGTACCTTGACGGGCACCTGTTTGAGAGCACCGGAATGTATGGGCAGTCCACCCTGCGCGAGGATGATCTGGAAACCGGGCGTGTGATTCGCGAGGTGAGCGTTCCTTCACAGTACTTTGCGGAAGGGCTGACCAATTGGGGCAGTACGCTGATCCAGCTTACGTGGAAGGCCCACGTTGCCTTCGTGTATGACCGTTCCACTTTTCGCCTGATTAAGACGTTCCATTATCCGTGGGAGGGATGGGGGCTCACGCAAGATGGGAAGCACCTGATCCTGAGCGATGGCAGCGATACGATTCACTTCCTTGACCCTGAGACATTCAAGGAGGTACGTAGCATTCGGGTGACCGCGAATGGGCATTCCGTGGACCAACTGAACGAGTTGGAATACATCCACGGCGAAATCTACGCGAATGTTTGGATGACCAACAAAATCGCACGGATTTCGCCGCAATCGGGCAAGGTGATTGCGTGGATAAAGCTTGACGGGCTGCTGCCGAGCATTGAACAGGGCAGCCGCGACGCCGTGTTGAACGGTATCGCATACGACTCAGCGCACAGCCGGCTGTTTGTGACGGGAAAGCTGTGGCCGCGGTTGTATCAGATTCAAGTGGTGAAGAAGAAGTAAGAACAGGTATCACGTGTAAAGAAAGAGGCTCAGGAGGGAACTCCTGAGCCTCAGTCATTTTGTGTGACTTTACTGTTCTTTCAGTCGCAGAACCTGGATGGAATATGGCGGCATGGTGTAGGTGAACTTCGCGGACGCGCGCTCAAAGCGCGACTCCACAGGAATGATGTTTCTTGGGTGGTCGAGCGAGTTGGTAGCTGCCGTCGTCTTCGCGCTGAGTGTTACTACGTTGGCGATGTGGTCTACGCTTTTTGCGCCGCCAATCTCGACATCGACGGGTTGCGCAGCAGAACTCGTGTTTACCAACTTTATGTAGAGTTCGTTGTTCGTCGAATTGCGCGTGACGGAGTAGAAGAACTTCGGGTCGTTGCCAGTCTGGTCGGTCTGTGGAATTTCGTCGCCGTGATAGGAGCCGAACATCACCTGCGCGTAATAGCTGGGTGATCCGTAGCTCTCCATCGCGTCGTAGCCGATGAGGTCTGGTGACCATTGCGCGGCCATGGGGTTCACGTTTATGAATAGCGGGGCGTAGCTGGACATGATGACGATGTCGCTGTTTCGCTCCATGCCGGTCATCCACGCGGCGTCTCCCAGCGCGGATCCGAAGTCAGGCGTGGGACTACCTTCCATCGTTGCCCACTCACCCACGAAGATCTTGGGGCCATTGCGATCTGTGTTGTCGTAGTGGTGCGCGTCGGCGAAAAACTCGGCTGCAGTTTTGTAGTAGTGTTCGTCGAGGACATCGGGTTTGACGCTTTTGACAGGCGCGGTGGCAATGAGTTGAAGGTCCGGGTATTTCGCTTTGATGGCTTTATAGAACTGTGCGAAGCGGCCATCATAGCTGCCGGAGCGGTCGAACCAATCTTCGTTGCCGATCTCAACGTACTTGAGAGCGAAAGGTGCAGGGTGCCCGTCCTTTGCTCGCTCGGCTCCCCATTTCGTGGAGGTGTCTCCGGTCACGTACTCCAGTTCATCGAGGGCGTCGTTGACGTAGGACTCGAGATCCGGGCCGGGGTTGACATGCTCACCGCGCAGCGAGTATCCGGCGTAAACGGCGAGCACGGGCTGCATGTGAAGGTCCTGGCACCACTCGAGAAATTCAAGCAAGCCCATGCCGTCGGAGGAACGATATTCCCAGGGGCTGCGGTGTGTAGGGCGGTCAACGCGCGGGCCGATGGTGTTCTTCCACTCAAAGCGCTCCTTAATGGTGTTCCCCTCGAGATAGTTGCCGCCGGGGAGACGCAGGAAGCTGGGGTGCATGGCCGCAAGTTTTTCCATCAGGTCAATGCGGTTGCCATCAGGCCGATTATGGTAGGTGGGCCCGAAAAGCGAAACCAGACTGAACCAGAAGGTGCCGGGGCGCGATGTGGTGATCTCAAGCCGATAGTGCGAGGACGGCTGCGCAGCGCCGGTGGTCAACGTGAAGTGGTACTGCTTCCAATCGGCTGAGAGCGCGGGGATGTCGGCGTGCGCTGCTTCAACACCAGTGTTGTTGTTGACCAGCGCGACGTGGATAGGCCCGCTGTCGGCTCCGGCTTTGGCGTAGATGGAGCCGTGGAATGTTGTGTTGGGGCGAACAGGAATGCCCCAGTAGCCGCCATTGGCGACGCCGGCGCGCGCGCTGGAACTGGCCTGAGTGACGGTGAGTTTGAGGCTGTAGGGAATGGCAGTGCTGGGCCCTGTTGTCTTGTCCGGCGCGTACGAGGCGACGGCATTGCCATGCTCAACCGGCAACCAGTCGGCAATGGCAGTCTGCCAGGACTCGCCGGAGTAGAAGACGCCGTTCGAGATGAGGTCACCATAAATGCCGCCATCGTAGGAGTGGTTGATCTCTTCCGTCATCAGGCCGTAGAGCATTGGGCTCGCATGGGCCTTGATCTGATCAGCATGAATGTCCAGAGTGACTGGTGATGCGGATTGTGCGGCAGCGGAGAGCGCGAGGCCGAGAGTCGCGGCGGGAATGGCGAGAGCTTTGCCAAAATTGAGGCGCATGAAACCTCCAGATAGATAATGCTTTGAGTAAACGTTGTCTTCCCCTTTTCTGTCCAGCGTCGTTTGTGGAATTCTTGAGCGGTCCCTTTGCCGGACTTGCTGGAGCGTTCACTCGCGGTACAATTAGGTTGTTAAAATCATCCGACTCAAGAGGAACTGCCATGGCATACGTAATTGCTGAACCCTGCATCGGCACCAAGGACACGGCTTGCGTGGACGCTTGTCCGGTGGACTGCATTCACCCGAAGAAAGACGAGTCCGACCACGGCGGGGCCGATCAGCTCTTCATCGATCCGGTGGAGTGCATTGATTGCGGCGCATGCGTTCCGGTGTGCCCGGTTTCGGCAATCTTTGCCGCTGATGATCTGCCTGAGAAGTGGGCGGATTATGCGGGCAAGAACTCCACCCACTACGGGCGGTAAGGTTTTCTCCAAGATGACGACGCGCAGCCTGCGGGCTGCGCGTTGCGCTTTTTGATCTAGAATTTTCTGTTCCTGCTTCCGTTCGTGCTTCGGCTCCTCGGAGGACCAGCCCGATGACTTTCAACTCACCCAGCCCGCGTGTACGCGTTTCCCGCCTGCCGAAACGCGCGGACTATTCGCAGAAGACAATCTACGGCATTCTTGACGCTGCGTTTTTGTGCCACGTGGGATTCGTAGTGGATGGACAGCCATACGTCATTCCCACAGGATACGGACGCGCGGGCGATACCTTGTACCTGCACGGATCGGCGGCAAGCCGTATGCTGCGCACGCTGGCCGAGGGCGTGGATGTGTGCGCGACGGTGACACTGCTGGACGGAATCGTACTGGCTCGGTCGGCGTTTCACCACTCGATGAATTACCGCTCGGTGGTGATCCTGGGAAGGGCTGTGCCGGTCGAAGGCGACGAAGAAAAGACCGCGGCTCTGCGCGCGATCTCAGAACATATTGTGCGCGGGCGATGGGCGGACATTCGCAAGCCGACGCCGCAGGAACTAAGAGCGACGGCCGTCCTGGCGCTCCCCATCGAGGAAGCATCGGCGAAGATTCGGGCCGGGCCTCCGCTCGATGAGCAAGAGGATTATGCGCTGGATGTGTGGGCGGGCATTCTGCCGCTGGCGATGAAAACTGGCGACCCGGTGGAGGATACGCCGCAATCAGGACGGATGCGGACTGTTCCCGATTACGTTTTGGTTTACCGGAAGACAAAGAGCGCCCCGGAATGCTGACGATTCCGGGGCGTTCCTGCCTCACTGCTTAATGAAGCAGGTTGAAGGTATTCGACGCGTCGTCGACGAAATAGACTCCTTCCGGCGCGGCGGCGAGGCCAAAGAGAGCGCCCGCGCCAGGAGGTGGTCCGCCGGTGTTGTCGACTAGTTTGGAGGCCACCTGCGTCTTCGTCCAGGGGATGATTTCAACGATGTGGCCATCATTGCCGTTGGCGGCAAGCAGATGGCGGTCTGGTGCCAGGGCGAGACCAAGCGGATCATTGAGCTTCCCACCTACGGATATGGTCGATCCTACGGAAGTTGGCGTTTCAAGAAACAGGGCGTTGTTGATGGCGGCGATGCGATTGTCGAGACTGTCGGCAACGTAAAGGATTCCACTGTTGTCATCAAATGCGACGCCCGTCGGGCCGATAACAAGGGCTGCAGGGTCCGTTCGCTCTGGGAACCCGTCCGCGATAACGTCGCTGAAGAAGAGTTCCGGAAGTTCTCCGCTCTCAAAACTCATCACCAAGCGGACGACCGTTCCGTGATGGACAACTTTGCCGTTCGCGGCGACCGTGCCATTCAGCACATTGGTGACGAAGATGGCGGCTAGGCTGCCACCATCGACCGCCGTCATGTCCCATGGGCCGTTGATGTGATGGCCCCATATCGTCTCCACCACCTGGCCGTGGCTATTCAGGACGATGAGACATCCGGCCTTCGCGGTCGCGGCGGTGCCGTCGGTAGTGGGGAGGCTGCCGACGATTACAAATCCACTGCGAAGCGCGACGAGAGCGGTGGTAAGGCCGACTCCGCCGGGGCAGGTGATCTTGCTGGCATCAATCTTGGCAAATTGAAAGAAGGCGCCGTTGGGAGCGACCTCCACGATTGTGGTGCCGGTGCCTTGCAGATTCTTTCCATTATTGAAGTTGCTGATGAGGTACCGACCAGCGATGAGATTTCCATGGCTTGTGGGAATTCGAGATACGCCGTAAGGGTTGACGTCGCCGTTGGTGGGCACGGTGGTGCTCAGGTCGGTGACGGTGTTAAAAGAGCCAATGAATGATTGACCTGCGGCTGTTGCAGTGCAGGTGGCGGCGACTACCAAAAGCGCCACGCCGGCGATGCAGAGCCGCAATGCGTGAAGCCGGATTCGTTCCATACGATCCTCCTGACTGCGGAGGCGGGCTCCTATTGCAGCCCATTTCAGCCGCAGACAGGCCAGTGTAGGTTTTTCAAGGGAGAGGGTTTGTCACTGAATTGTCGCGAGGCGTAGCCGGTTTTGACCGCGTCGTAAGGGATTGTGACTTTAGTTGATTGAAGAGATAAAAACGCCTCGGATCGAAATTCGGTCCGAGGCGTTTGCGGTTAGGAGGGAGGGCTAGAACTGATTCCAGAGGAACTGGTTGTAGACCTCGTGATGGAACTGCACTTCGGCCGGCTTGACGTAGGTGCCGAGCAGGCGCGGGCAGCGGTCCGCCGATGCCTGTTTGAGATCGGCAAAACGCGCCTTTACATCTTCACCGAGAAGCTTGGTGATCCAGGCTGCATTGCGGAAGTTTTCAAGTGCGGTGTAGATGTTGTCCGGCAGGTAGCGCTCGGCCTGGCGCAGATTGGCGACCTTGGCGGTGTCGCCCTCGATTCCGGCGCGGAAGATGGAATAGAGAACGAGGTAAGGATTAGAGTCTGGAGCAACGGAACGCACCTCGACGCGCGATGACTTCTCGTTGCCGATGGGGACGCGTACCATGGAGCCGCGATCGACGGCGGAAGCCTTGATCTGGTTCGGCGCTTCGAAGTGCGGGTCGAGACGGCGGTAGGCATTCACGCTGGAATTGAGCAGCAGGCAGATGTCATTGCCGTGCGTGAGGATGCGGTCGACAAACTCCCATGCAAAGCTGGAGAGCTTTTCTTCGCCCTTAGGATCCCAGAAGATGTTCTTGCCGTTTTTGCTGATGGAAATGTTGGTGTGCATGCCGCTGCCATTGACTCCGACGACGGGCTTGGGCAGGAAGCTGGCGGTCATACCCATTTTGGTGGCCACCTGGCGGCAAATCAGCTTGTAGAGCTGGATCTGGTCCGCGGCGGCAACCACTTCGCCATATCCATAGTTGATTTCAAACTGCGAGGGCGCAACTTCGGGGTGGTCCTTCTCGTTCTCGAAGCCCATGGCGCGCTGGATTTCCGCAGTGGTGTCAATGAAGGTGCGCAGCGGGTCGCCGGGTAACGAGTGGTAGTAGCCACCGGTGTTGACGTAATCGAAGCGGCCGGTCTCGGGGAAGCGGCGCTCGGCGTCGAGACCATTGAAGAGGAAGCCCTCGATTTCATTCGCGGCATTCAGCGTGTAGCCGTGCTTCTCGTGCAGGCCGTGCGCGTAGCTCTTGAGCACGCCGCGCATGTCGCCGGAATAGCCCGTGCCGTTCTTGTCGATGACTTCGCCGAAGACCAGCACCTTGCCGGCGCCGAAAATGTCGGCGGGCGCAAAGTAGAAAGCGCTCCAGTCAATGCCGAGGCGAAGGTCGCTCTCGCGCTGCGCGGTAAACCCGCGGATGGAGGAGCCGTCGAAGGTGAGATTGTCGTAGCTGTTGACGAGGAACTTCTTGTCGTAGTCCAGCATGTGCAGGCGACCTTCAAGGTCGCTGAAGAAGACGGTGACAGCCTTGATGCCCTTCTGGTCAGTCAGGTACTTCAGCCGCTCTTCCTGGATTTTGCCGGGATCGACGCGCTTGCGGCGCTGGTCCTTGGCCTTGAGGTTCAGTTCTTCGAGTTCTTCGTAGGACAATGCCAGGAAATTGCGAAGTTCAGTGGACATGTATCTCCTCAGAGTGAGTTGGGCTCGCAGTCATCTCCCACGATTTCGCGGCCCCGCGAGGCAGGCAGTTCAGGATCACAGAATCGAAGGGGTGAATTGGCTACAGTTCAAGATTAATGCGCTGGGGAAGCAAAAGCACGTCTATTAAAAAAAGTTTTTGGCGGAATTGCCGTTGCTTATGGGGGCTGGGCGTCCATAGGAACGGTTCTGAAGCTGTACTCTTTATGCGTGGTGGAAGCGCTGATACTTCGGACGTGGCCGGTGCATGAGGCAGACCAGATTGTGTCGTTCTTTTCGCGCGATCAGGGCAAGCTGAAGGGAATTGCGAAATCGGCGGCGAAATCGCGCAAGCGCTTTGGCGGCGCGCTGGAGCCGATGACGCATGTGCTGGCCAGCTATGTGGAAAAGCCGCGGCAAGACCTGGTGCGGCTGGACTCGTGCGAAATTCTGGGGTCGCCCTTGTCGGATCCGGTGGACTATGGGCGGGCGGCGGCATTGGCCTTTATGGCTGAGGTGTTAGAGGAGACGCTGCAAGACCGGGATCCGCAGGACGCTGTGTTTCGACTCGCTTTGGCTGCGCTGGAACAGACGCGCATGGGGCGGGTGTGGCTGCCGGTAACGTATTTTGGCCTGTGGATGATGCGGCTGATGGGCTGGATGCCGGAGATCATTCGGTGCACGGCTTGCGGACGGGCGTTTGCCGGCGAAGCGGCGTATTTTGAGAGCGAGCGGGACGGACTGGTGTGCGTGGAACACAGGCATCCTGCGGCGAGGGCGCTTTCGCCGGAGTCGCTGGCCGAGGCGGCAAGGATGTTCCGGGAGCCGATTGCGGCCATGGCCGGCGAGGAATGGCCACGCAGACGGGCTGCGGACCTCAGGCTGTTCGCGGTTCAGGGGCTTGAGCGGCATCTGGAGCGCAGGCTGCGGAGCGCGCAGGCACTGCAAAAGCTTGGATAAGAACAGGGGAGGGAAAGCAATGACCGCAAAGAAATACAGCTTCGTGGCGAAAATTGAGCCGGCAAACATGGGCGGCGCCTTTGTTCCGTTCCCTTATGACGTGCAAAAGGAGTTTGGCACGAAGGGAATGGTCCCAGTTAAGGCTACCTTCGAGGGTGTTGCGTATGCAGGATCACTGATGAAGTGTGGACATCCGCAGCATATGTTGCCTGTAATGAAAGGGATTCGCGAACAGCTGGGCAAAAATATCGGCGACACGCTCAAAGTGGTGCTTTGGAGGGACGATGCTGCGAGAACGCCGGAAATCCCACTACAGCTTGAACGGATGATGAAGAAAGAAGGTCTGAGGGCATTCTTCGATTCGCTCAGCTACACGCATCGGAAAGAATACTGCCGGTGGATCGCGGAAGCAAAGAAGGAAGAGACTCGCGAGAAACGGCTGGAGAAGGCGGCGGCAATGATGAAAGCCGGGGTGAAAACGCCGGGATAGGACCGAGCAACGCAACAGCCGATCGAGGCGAACTCGAAGGGGTATGGTAAGAGCTATGAATCTGATCTGGGCATTGGTGTGGTTCATCATGGGCTTCGGCATCGCTGTTCCGATGACGTATCTTTGGACCGTGCATCATCGGAAGCTGAATGCATTTGAAGAGCGGCTGCGGGCAGAAAAGGCGGAAGCATTTCAGGCGGGCAAAGATTCGGCGCCGCAGAACATTACCTTCGAGCGAATGTCGAGCACATCGCGCCGCGGGCTGATTTGGAAGAGCACCTATAAGGTGATTTCCGAGCGCGCGCTGCTGAACGGGATTCCGATTACGCCGTTCTATGAATACGCCATGCATATCGACGAGGGGCTTGACCCGCATGAACTTGGGCATGTAGCGGATGCGATTCGGACAAGCGTGGGATTGCCGTCACTGACGGATCTGGGGTTGAGGTCGCTGCCCGAAAAGGCCGCGAACAAAGTCATTTAGAATTTGAACCAGTACTCATCGAACGGAAATCCAGACAGTGCCCGCTACCATTACGACCTCGACTTCCATTAAGAAAGCCGCGCCTCTCACCTTTCAGGAACTGCTGTTTCGCCTGCAGACATTCTGGGCCGAGCGCGGATGCGTGCTCCAGCAGCCCTACGACGTGGAAGTGGGCGCGGGCACCATGTCCCCCGATACATTTTTGCGAGTGCTGGGGCCGAAGCCGGTGAGCATTGCTTACGCCCAGCCCTCGCGGCGGCCGGCGGATGGGCGTTACGGCGAGAACCCTAACCGGCTATATAAGCACACGCAGTTCCAGGTGATTTTGAAGCCGCCGCCGTCGGATATTCAAGAGGTCTACCTCGCGTCGCTGCAAGCGATTGGGATCGATCTGGCCGAGCACGACATTAAGTTTGAGGAAGACAACTGGGAGTCACCGACGCTGGGCGCGTGGGGCATCGGCTGGCAAGTGATGCTGGACGGATTGGAGATTACCCAATTCACTTATTTCCAGCAGTGTGGCGGGATTGATCTGGACCCGATCAGTGGAGAGATTACCTACGGGCTGGAACGGATTGCGGCATTTCTGCAGGATGTGGACTCTATTTACGACATTGTTTGGGCTCGCGACCCGAAGACCGGGCGCGCTGTGACCTACGGCGAGATTCGGCTCGAAGAGGAGTTGCAGTTTTCTGTCTACAACTTTGAGGCCGCCGAAGTGGAGAAGCTGTGGGAGCATCTGCGTCTGTATGAAGCGGAGTGCCAGGATCTGCTGGATGCTTACCAGGAAGACTTCAGCCCGAAGGCGGAGAAGAGCGCTGCCCGTCACGAGAAGATCCACGACAGACTGGTGCATGACGGAGATGCGACTCCGGAGGCGGAAGATATTCGGAAGCAGCAGCGGCGATTTCCGGTGCTTGGGGCTTATGATCTTTGCCTGAAGTGCTCGCACCTGTTCAATTTGCTGGATGCGCGCGGAGCCATATCGGTGACGGAACGAGTGGGCGTGATTGCGCGTATTCGGGCGCTGGCAGTGGGAGTGGCGAAGGCGTACGCCGCGCAGCAGGATTCGAAAAGATAGAACGAAATCAATATGGCAGACTTTTTATTTGAAGCAGGACTTGAGGAAATTCCGGCACGCATGATCGCTCCGGCGC
>DASZAG010000084.1:0-16830 GCA_035945555.1 Acidobacteriaceae bacterium | reverse complement strand
AAAGCAGCCCGAAGAGCAGCCAGCGCGCGGTGCTTTGAACAGGCGGTCGGGGATTCTCTTTACTGATGCCGCGCATTTCAAGCGCCAGCAGCAGGACGCAGGTGAAGAGGAGCGCCGTGATAGACATCTCCCATACCCAATGCACTGCATACTGCATCGCCGCCGGATACAACGCCCAAAGCCAGGCCGACCAGACAGCGACTTTGCGGTTGTAGCAGCACGCGGCAATGCGATAGACAATGGGCGCTGTCGCAGCGGAGAAGATGCTGTTAATGGTGAGAATCACCCACGCGGAAAGCGCTGTGTAAACCCCGAAAAGCTTGAATACTCCCGCAAGCAGCAGCGGATACAACGGAGGAACCCAGGCCGTCGGCCCGGTATGTCCCACGAAAGGATCGGCGTAGCCGTATCCCGTTGCAAGCGCTCGGGCCACCCGGCCCATCTCCCATCCGAACTGGAAGTGATCCTGAAGCAGCCGAATGTGGTACGTGTGCGCGAAGGTGATGTAAAGCACGCGGGCAACAAATCCAACACAGAAAATGAGCCACAGATTATGAGCCGTCAGTGACTTCTTCTCACCGCCCACAGTCACGAAATCCACTTCAGCAGGCGGATGACGCCGAGCGATGCTGGCTTGGAGTGGGCTGAGACATCTTTACGCGCATGAATCTCTTCCCGCTGCTGCGCGTAGTAGTTATATGCGCGACTCAGCATTTCGCCATTCGTCAGCGTAGGCTTCCATCCAAGCGCTTTGCGGATTTTCGTTGTATCGAATGCGAAGTCCTCGGCGATCATGCGGTAGTGGTAGGGTCCGAGCGGTGAAATTTTCAGCGCATGCGCCAGCTTCATCGCGGCAATCGTCGGCGCTTTGGGCAGGGAAGCCACTCGCGATTCGCTGCCTGCCGCGTCTATAACGGCCTGATACACCTCGCGCAAAGGTCGCACATCGTCGGAGCCGATATGGAAGACACCGGAGCCGTCATAGCGCATCGCCAGAACGCAGGCGTTCACAAGATCTTGCGCGTAAATAAACTGATACCGATTGCCGCCGTCGCCCACCACCCATATCTTTCTGCCTTCCTGAATGAACTCGAAGAGAATCGCAAGCAGGCCAAGCCGCCCGCTGTCGATGATCGTTGGGCAGCGCAGAATCACCACCTGCAGACAGTCAGCATAATCAGCCAGCAGTTGCTCGCCGGCCAGTTTGGAGCGCCCATAGATCTCCACGGGAGCGGGCGCATCATCCTCCGTTACAGGACGACCCATATTCGACGCCCACAGGCAGTTCGTCGAAGTAAATACCATCTTTCGCACGCCAGCAGCGCGACAGGCGTCCGCGAGGTTACGGGTGCCATCCACATTGGCGCTCCACAGGTCCTTTGCGTCAATGGAGCCATGCGCCAGAAGCGCCGCGCAGTGCATCACAGTTGAAATCTCGTGATCACGAAAGATCTTTGTCAACAATTTCTTGTCCCGCAGATCTCCCTGAATGCTGGTGAGATTCTCGTGCCGGTCGGTGTCAGCGACAAGGTCAAGATTGATGCACGAATACCCCTCGTCGAGTAGGCGGCGTTTGAGGATGCCTCCAAAAAAGCCTGATGCGCCAGTGATTAAAATTTGGGACATTCTGGGTCTCAGGCTAATGAAGTGGACGTGGCGTGCGCAACAACTTTTCGCTCGCGAGATTGGACCGACTGAAACAAAAAGACAGCGAGGATCACGATCAGCGGCTCCAGCGGGCAGCGAAACCGCGCTCCAGGCGTTACGAAATAGTAGGTCAGGGGCAAAAGGATAAAAGCCCAAAGAAGAAGCCACGCCGCAGGTCTGCGCCGCTTTAGCGACAGCGCGAGGCCGAGGAAAGCCAGAATGTTGGGCAAGCAGAAGTTGATATTTCGTACAAGCACCAGGAACCAGTGTTTCGTCTGCGCGTGCGGCACCGCGCTCCAAAAGCAGTAAAAGCGCAAAAGGGAAAGCTCGAGGAACCGCTTGGGATGGCTGTGAATCCAGGCCTTTGCCAACTCGCCCTGCTCCTTCGCGTACCGGTATTCACCCATTTGGGTATAGCGCGTTACCTGGTAAACCCCGTTCACCGTCTTACCCCACGGTAATCCGTTCGACGTGGGATTGTTGCCCATATAAAGCTCCGCGCCAAAGTTCGTCCGAAAGGGAACGAATGCATGAAACACGTGGTAATTGCGGATCATCCACGGTGTCACCACTGCGATGAACACCAGTCCACTGGCAACCGCGCGCAAAAATGCAGCCTTGGTCGGCGATCCGAATAGCACCCACAACCCACACACGGGAAGAAACAGCAGCAGCGTCGAGTTCGACAGTCCAATAAGCGCCCATAGCAACCCGAACAGCAGCCACTGTTTTGTAGTTTGCTGCTTGCGCTCTTCCAATGCGCCACCCTCGCCCGGAGACTCATCCGGAGGTCTGATGCCGCGCATCTTCACAGCAAGCGCAAGCACCGCCACAAGCAGCATGGTGGTCAGGGACATCTCCCAAATCCAGCGCACGGCGTACTGCATCGCTGCGGGATACAATGCCCAGATCCACGCCGACCACAGCGCAACCTTGCGGCCATAGCAGCGTCGCGCAAGATAGAAGACGAACACCGCCGTCGCCGCTGAAAAAACGCTGTTCAGGCTCAGCATCATCCACGCAGAAAGCGCCGTATACACTCCGAAGAGCTTGAAAACGCCCGCCATCAGCAACGGATAAAGGGGTGGCACCCAGGCCGTGGGACCGGTGTGTCCGTTGAACGGATTTGCGTACCCATACCCGGTCACCAGGGCCCGCGCCACGCGGCCCATCTCATAACCAAAGTTGAAGTGGTTTTCGACGGGCTGGATGCGGTAGCTGTGCCCAATCGTGATGTACAGCACGCGAATGATCAGCCCCCCAAGAAAAATGGCACGGGTGGATGAAACGAGTCCTTTGATGCGGCTGGATTTTGGCGAAATGGCGCGGAGAGAGTTCAGCGGGGTAGTTTCCTCGGGGCTTATCGATATTTTACTGGCGTGGTGCGCCCCTAACCCGGGCAAAGAAGAGGCGAAAATTGGCTTAGAATAGCGGAATGTCGTCTGCAGTCATTCCCGAGGCGCCGCTTGTGCCCGAAAGCCTGTCCTGGGCTCATCCGGTCGTGCAAGAGTGGTTCGTGCGCCGGTTCGGCACGCCGACCGAGCCGCAGGAATTAGGCTGGCCGCACATTCTCGCCGGAAGGCCTGCGCTCATCTCCGCGCCCACTGGTTCGGGCAAAACGCTGGCGGCATTTCTGATCGCGATTGATGCACTTCTTCGCCAGGCGATTGAAGGGCGGCTGGAATCCTCGACAGAAGTCGTTTACGTCTCGCCGCTGAAGGCGCTTTCCAACGACGTGCAGAAGAACCTGGAAACGCCTTTGCGCGAGATTCAGGAACTCGCGCTCGACCGGGGCTTTTTGTGTCCATCGATTCGCGCCGGAGTGCGGACGGGTGACACTCTGCCGAAAGAGCGGCAGGCCATGCTGAAGATGCCGCCCCATATTCTGGTGACCACGCCGGAGTCGCTCTACATATTGCTCACTGCTGAGAAAAGCCGGCAGAATCTGCGGCGCGTGCGCACCGTCATTGTGGATGAGATTCACGCCATCGCTGACGACAAGCGCGGCTCGCACCTGGCTCTGACGCTGGAGCGCCTGGACGCGCTCGTGAGCGGCGAAAATCAATTGAACGCGGGCGACTTCATAACCGGGCATCCGGCTCCGCAGCGCATCGGGCTTTCTGCCACCGTGAATCCGATCGAGGCAATAGCAGAATTCCTTGGCGGCGAGCGCGCGGCAGAAGTAGAGATCGTGCAAGCCGGCCAGCGGCGGTCTCTGGATCTGGAAATTGAGGTCCCGTCTGACGAGCTTGGCGCGGTTGCAACACAAGCGATCTGGGAGAGCGTCTATGCCCGGCTCGCCGAGCTTGCCATGCAGCATCGCTCAACACTGGTGTTTGTCAACACACGCCGCATGGCGGAGCGATTGGCATTCGCCCTCGGCGAGCGGCTTGGAGCCGAAAACGTTGCGACACATCACGGCTCTCTCTCGCGCAAATTGCGGTTCGAGGCAGAGCGCCGTTTGAAATGCGGTGAGATTCGCCTGCTGGTCGCGACCGCATCATTGGAACTCGGCATTGATATCGGAACCGTTGACCTGGTCTGCCAGATTAATTCGCCACGTGCCATTGCCGTCGCAATGCAGCGTGTGGGACGCGCGGGTCATTGGCGCGGCGCAATACCCAAGGGAAGGTTTTTTGTCACAACGCGAGACGACCTGATGGAGAACGCCGCAGCGGTGCGCGCCATGCGCGCTGGAGTCCTGGATCGACTGGAGATTCCGTCGAAACCGCTCGATGTGCTCATGCAGCAGATTGTCTCTGCATGTGCGGCAGAGCCGTGGGAGGAGCAAGAGCTATACGCCGTGTTGCGGCGCGCGCATCCTTACCGCGACCTCGCGTGGCCGGAATTTGAAGAGTTGCTTGTTCTGCTGACTGAAGGCATAGAGTCCAGTCGCGGGCGATTCGGAGCGTATTTGCTGCGCGACCGCGTTCACGGGCGCATCCAGGCGCGGCGCGGCGCGCGTATCACGGCGGTCACCAACGGCGGCGCAATTCCGGAAACTTCTCTTCTGCCTGTAATTCTGCAGCCCGATGGCGTTCAAATCGCGACACTCGATGAAGATTTCGCGGTCGATTCTTCACCGGGTGACGTCATTCTGCTGGGAAATTCGAGCTGGCGTATCCAAAGAGTGGAATCGAGTGGTCGCGTGCTCGTCGAGGACGCGCAGGGTCAACCGCCCACTCTTCCTTTCTGGACGGGCGAAGCTCCTCAGCGCACGCGCGAGCTGTCGGAATATGTATCGGAGCTGCGCCTGGAGATCGATCGCCGCACGCGCCAATTGCTGCCCGGTTATATAAGCCAAACCGATTCATCCGTTGCCGAAACGGTAGAGTGGCTGAAGCAGGAGTGCGCCGTGGACGACGCGGGCGCCGAGCAAATGATCGCCTATGTGGTCGCGGGCCGCGCCGTCCTCGGTACGGTTCCTTCATTACAAACCATTGTGGCCGAGCGATTTTTCGACGAAGGTGGCGGAATGCAGTTGATTCTTCACGCTCCCTTCGGCGGGCGTGTGAACAAGGCCTGGGGGTTGGCGCTGCGCAAGCGCTTCTGCCGCGGGTTCAACTTTGAGCTGCAAGCCGCTGCTACTGACAATGGCTTGAATATTTCGCTCGCTGAGCAGCACAGCTTTCCGTTGAGCGACGTCTTTCAGTTCCTCACAAAGCACACCGTTACGGAGCTGCTGGAGCAGGCGTCCCTTGCGTCTCCTATATTCAAGACACGCTGGCGCTGGGATGCCGGACGCGCTTTGCAATTGCTTCGCTTCCAGAGAGGGAAGAAGGTTCCGCCGCAGGTGCAGCGCACGCGTTCAGACGATCTGCTCGCAAGCGTCTTTCCTCAGGTGGCCGCGTGCCAGGAGAACGTCGAGGGCGATATCCAGATCCCCGACCATCTGCTTATTCGCGAGGTCATGAAGGACGTCCTCGGTGAAGCAATGGATCTGGCTGGCCTCAAAGCAGTCATCGAGGCAATGCACGACGGCCGCATCGAATGTCTGGCCGTTGACACGACAACGCCCTCGTCTTTTGCCCACGAGATTCTCAACGCCAATCCATACGCTTATCTCGACGATGCTCCCCTTGAAGAGCGCCGTGCGCGGGCGGTCGCCATGCGTGGACGGCTGCCAGACAGCCTGCTCGGCGAGGTAGGGCGGTTGTCTCCCGAGGCGATCGACGAGGTGCGCTCGCAGATTTGGCCTGATCTTCGCGACGAACATGAACTGCACGACCTGCTCTGCCTTCTTGTTGTCATTCCAGCGGAGTTCGCCGAGTGGAGTTCATGGATGGATGAGTTGCTGCAATGCGGCCGCGCCGTAGCGGCGTCTCTGTCCGAGCGCGCGTATTTTGTCGCAGCCGAACGGATCGAAGAGGTCCGTCTGCTCTGGCCATCGATAGTCTTCGCCTCTGAAGCAACCACAATCCCGCCAGTGTTGAACTCAGCCGATGACGTTCTCCGCAAAGCAATACAAGGGTGGATGTCCGTGCTCGGCCCCGTCACGTCGCGCTCACTTGCCGACCGTCTGTCCGTCGACGCGGGCGAAGTGTGGAAGCAGATGCTTCGTCTGGAAATGTCCGGGACCATCTTGCGGGGCGTTTTTGAAGGCGCATCGGCGAATATTGTTGACGCCGATGTCGAGTGGTGCGAGCGCCGTCTCCTGCAGCGGATTCACAAAGCCACACTGCATGGACTGCGCAAGCAAATTGAGCCGGTCACTCCAGCGGACTACATGCGTTTCGCCCTGGACTGGCAACATCTCGGCGCGCAGCGGCAGCTCACCGGCGAGCAGGGGCTGCTGGAAGCTCTGCGCGGACTCGAAGGATTTGAGGCTCCCGCAGTCGAGTGGGAACGCTCGCTCCTGCCCCAGCGCGTTGCGAATTATGATCCACAGTGGCTCGATACGCTGACGCTCACCGGCGTCATCGGTTGGGGACGCATCTCACCACATCCGGCGTTCGCCGCGATGGAGAGCGGCGGTCCAAAGCGCATCGTTCCGACAGGCATGGCCCCCATAACATTTTTCCTGCGCGAAGAGGCGTTATGGATGGATTTGTGCCTTGCGCAGCGCGAAATTCCTGAGATGAACTTAACCACGTCGCTCAGCGATCTGGCCAACCGCGCGCGCAGCTATTTGAGCGAGCGCGGTGCCATGTTCCCTGGTGATCTGGCGCGTGCGTTGAGCGCCTCGGCGGGCGATGTAAGTCGCGCACTGTGGGAGCTGGTCGCCGCCGGGCTTGTTACAGCAGACGGCTTCGACAGCCTGCGCGTTCTGGTGGATCCTCGCCGCAAGCAGATGTTCGCAGTGCCCTCGCGAATCAGGCGTCCTGCGCGACCATCGTCAGGACGATGGAGCATGTTGCGGGCGCCCGCAGGCGAATCGTTGAATGTCGTGGAAAAATCACCCGAGTGGCGCGAGTCCGCCATCGAGTCTGCGTGCCATGTACTGCTTCGTCGCTACGGCGTCGTCTTCCGCGATTTGATGGAGCGGGAGACCGCCATGCCCAGGTGGCGCGAGTTGCTCGGGATGTTCCGGAGGCTGGAGGCGCGGGGCACCGCACGCGGCGGGCGTTTTGTATCGGGCTTCGGCGGCGAGCAGTTTGCGCTGCCGCAGGCCGTCGAGTCACTGCGAGCAATGCGCGGGCGCTCCGCCGAGTCAATCGCTATTACATATTCGGCAGCGGACCCCATGAACCTGGTGGGCGTTGTGATTCCGGGCGAGCGCGAAGCGTCGATCCCCGGGCGAACCGTGACCTATCCCGCACCAACGGTAGCCGTCCTCGAAGGCGGTGCTATTGCCTGATCAAGAGCAGCCTCTGATCGAGGGCGTCGATTATGTAATGGAAGGCCCGTACCTCGTCTTCACCGCCGCATACCATCTCAAGCGCGGGTATTGCTGCGAATCGGGATGCCGGAATTGCCCGTGGAAGGACAAGCAACCCAGTCCCGATAATCCAACAGATCCCTCAATTCCCTGACGTAGCCTTCGGCACTCCTGACGCCGCTTCCACCGAGGCCGGAGAATGAATCAATATCGCAGTCCGCGGAAAGCTGAAGCTACCGGCAGTATCGTCAATCACATTGATCTGGCACGTGTATTGGCCAGGTTTGAAGTTGGTCAAGGGCACATCAAACTGGAACACGATTGCGCTTCGACTTGGCTCATTGACCTGTGTGGCCTGAATCAGTGGCGTCTCGAAGGCCTTCACTCCATTCTTGAGAAACTCAATGCTGGTCAGCACTCGGGCCTTTGGCGTCTTATCAGGCAAGTAGACCTCGTACAGAAAATAGAGGTGCTGGTTCTGCCGGAACACATGCGGCAGGTTCGGCACCAGCTCTTGGCCGTCGTGCACCATCGGGTTGTCATCACGTTTCGGAACAGTGATACGCTGGCTCGCCAGCACCACGGAGCTCATCTTCAGCGGCGTCTTGCGCAAATCGGGCACATTGATGTCGGTCTCGAACGAACCCATTCGCCCGGTTTCATTTTCGCGCACAACAAACTTCAGGTGATATTTCCCCATCGGCAGATTGAACCCGGTCGAGTACTCCACGTTCTTCTGCCGAACCTGTTGCGACGAATCAATGCTCAGCTTCACCGTCTGGCGTGCCTGGCCAATCATGCGCCCGGATGCGTCCTTCACTTCGCCGATTACATCGAGCGTGGCTTTGTCGCGATCACCACCTCTCACAAACGGAATTTGCGAGCCGGGCACCACGATCGAAATGGGAATGTAGTAGTGCGTCTCATCTGTGCGGAAGTACCACGCTTCCAGGTACACCCCGACATCCGTCGCAGGCAGATCGCTTGCAAGCTGATCTTCAAGCTGCTGCTCGCGGTCTTGCTTGTTGGAGTGCTTGAAGTCAGCGGGCGCATAGTAACCCCGGCGGTATTCAATCTTTACGTCGGAGCGGTCAACTCTGATTGAAAGCCGGCGATATCGGCCATCTCGGCGCGGATCGGTAGATCGAAACCCGAGCACGTAATACGCCGAAGTGTCGTGCTGAATCTGCTGGAAGGCGGGTGAGAAGTCGTTGGAGTCAAAGAAAGCCTTCCCGCCTGTGTCAGAGGAGAGCGTGTCCATGACTTCCTGCGTATTGAAGTTCGAGTCCAGATTATTCTGCAGCGCGGTGCCGTTGTAGCCGTTGGCGCCGCGCAGGCTCCCAGTGGAGGCATCACCGAGCGGACCAATGGCCTCCAGCCCTCGCGCGTCGACACTATAGATTGAGAGGTTGGCGCGAACTGCAGAGTTAATCGCCGAGCGCAGCGATGCCTGGTTCTCAATGCCGTCACGTTGAATCCCGCCGGAGAAGTAAAGCATCGACTTCTTCTCGGTAATCCCCGACAAGGATTTTGCAATCGTCGTAATGGCGAACAGCTCACGATCGGTGTTCAGATCGTTGAATTCGCTTTCGTCAGGACTGAAGGCGGTCGCGTCCTCCACTTGGTTCGTGGTGCTGGTCGCTCCCGATTGCAGCCCCGAGCTGGACGCACCCGAATAGCGGTTTACCGCATCCAGCAGTAGCTTCTTGTTCTGCGTGAAGTCCTGGTCAAGCGAGAGGTCTGTGTCGAGCGACACCACCGCGACGATATCCGCGGGCTGCATTTGCTTGTTAATGTAATGCTGCGCCGCCTCCTGCGCGCGCTCAATGTCCTCGGGCTGCATCGAGGTAAGGTCGAAAAACAGCACAATCAGCCGGTGATTACGCAGTTCCTCAGGCCTTGCGACGCCCGTTTTCGCGTTGAATATGCTCTGGCCGTTGATCGTGGCTTCGTTGAGCGGAGCGGCTTCATCCACGCTCTCAAAATCAAAGCTGGAAATATGTTGCGGCTTCCCGTTTTCCAGAATTGTGAAGTCCTTCGCCGTAAGCCCACGGACAACCGCGCCCGTCTTCTTGTCGCGGACCACCACATTCGTCAGCACGAGATCGCTATTCACGGTGAGCACAAACGGCTGCTGGGTAGTGGACGACTGGCCGAAGGGCTGCTGCGCCTTTGCGCCGAACGACACCAGCAAAAACGTAATGGCTAAAGCGAAACCTGTTCGTTTCATCTCAGCAAGTCTCCTAATAGCGTCAGCAGGCCCTAGAACCGGTATCGCGCCATAAAGCTGAACTGGCGCATGGAGCCGGCGGATGTAACTTCGCCATAGGTTCCGGATCCGAGCGTAGTATCAACACCCGAGTATTGAACGGTATTGAAGAAGTTATCAATCGTCGCGCGAACCTCCAGCGTCTTCATGTCTCCAAAGCGATGGGTCTTCGAGAGGGAGACATCGTCTGACACTGTTCCGGGGCCCGGAATCGAATAACGCGAAGCTGTTCCGTATGTGTCCGCGGGGGTAGCGAATGCCGCTTTGTTGAACCAGTTGTTGAGAGAGCCTCCGCCGCTGGTGAGCGAGGTTCCCGCAACGCGGTCAGGCCGTAACGATCCTGTGCTGCCGCGGGCCACGTCGAGAATGGCGGCCTCATAACTCGGAGTGAGCGGGTTGCCGCTTGCAAAACCGAAGTCGCCTGAAAACGAAATTCCATCCAGCGCCTCCGATAGAAAATTGCTGCTGGTCAAGTAATGTTCGTTCGGGCCAAACGGAAGCTCATAGACAAAGTAGCCGTTTACCTTGTGTCGCACGTCAAAACTCGAGTTCGACTCCTCAGCTTGCAGGTCCTGCCAGTTCTGCGCAATCCCCGTAGAGGTCCCGCCGCTCCCGCCAATCGAGGTTGCATCGTCGATCGAGTGCGAGTAGGTGTATGTCGCGCCCACACCAAACCCTTCGCGCATGCGCCTGCGCACGCGTACTTCGAGCGCGTTAAAGTTGGAGAAGGCTGTATCGCTGTCGTAGTCGTAAAGAACGCCGCTCAATGATCCCGTCGCAGTTCGTCCAGGAGCGTCCACCACGTCGAGCCGCGACCCCTTCGATCCGTTGTAGCCGACGTTCATCACGATGCCGAGCGGCAGCGTGCGCTGCACGTCCAGAAACCATGTCTGTACATATGGCAGGCGGTAGTTTTTGTTCACTGAGTAATTGCCAAAGGTCTGCGGAGACGGGAAGCCATTAGCCAGAGTGAAGGTTGGTGACGCCCCGCTGGTGTTCTCGTTCGTCTGCACATCCGCAAAGGGGGGCTGAAAAGCGAAGTCCTGCACAAACTTCGAGTACTGGCCGTTGGTGAAGTTAATCCCGTAACCCGTCCGCACCACTGTGTTCCGGATCGGCGCCCACGCCACTCCCACGCGCGGAGAAAAATCTGTCTTCTCCGGGTTGACCAGTGTGCGCGGAAATTTTCCGTTGAACGCGCCAATGCCATTCGCCGTTACCGTCGCCACCTGCGCAAAATTGTCACCGGTGTCGAGCGTGGCGAGCCGGTCATACTTTTCTGAGTAAGGCGAGAAATATTCGTAGCGCAGCCCGGCGTTAATGGTCAGATTTTTCCGTGCACGCCAGTCGTCCAGCCCGTACGCGTCAATAATGTTCTCGCGCAGATACGATTTTTGATAAGGAGCCTGAAGGCTGGTCTGTTGCGGCATTCCCAGCAGCAGGTCGGCAAGCGATGAACCCGTGGTTGCTTCTCCTGCCGGCACATTCGGATTGGTGCCGGGCGCTTCTGTGTACAGGCCAGTAAAGGTGTAGGTCCCGGTTGAATTTGTCTCGCCCATCAGATCAAGATGCACGCGATGTATATCCGCACCAAAGCGAAAGTTCTGTTTTTTGTGCATCCAGGACATGTTGTCGGCGAGCGCAATAGTCTGGTTCAATCGAAGGCTCGGCTGTTGTTCATTCATCCCCGTGAACTGGTTCAGCGTAATGTTCGGTAAACCATATAGAAGCGGATTATCGGGCAGTCCACTTAGTCCAATCAGGCCTGCAGCGTTCGTCGTGTTGGTGAAATTGTTGAAGACACTCGCATCGTTGCGGTTCCAGCTCAAATTGGCGTTATCGTTCAGGCGGCCCTTGCTGATGGAATAGCCGATGCCCAGCGAATAGCTATGCGTCTGCGACTTTCCGCCGAGCACTGGAAAGATGTTGAGATTGTCGCTCGCCTCGTGGCTGTAGCTGAAGCTGCCGTTCAGGTTCTGATGAACGCCCTGGCTGGGAGTGCCCAGAAAGCGACGGATCAGGTTGCCCATCATGGCATTGTTGCCGCCGCTGCCAAAGTTATGCACAAAATGCGCGTTGAGCATCGTGTTATTGGTCTGCGCAGTCGTAATCTCACGATAGTTCTGGAACTCGCCTGGCAGGTTAGGCTGCGGAATGTAACTCAACAGCTTGGTCGCCTGTGAGGCGATGCACTGACTGGGGATCGTATTGTTCTGGAAAGGCTGCCCGGCGTTGGCGTCACCCGTGTAGCAGCCGGGATCGTAAAGCGTAATGGGCTTCCCATCCTGCGTCGTCAGGTTCTGGAAGTTCCCGCCGCGCTCGTCGAGCGTCGGCACGGTTCCGTATTCGTTGAATGGAGAAGAGGAACGTTCGCCACGCAGAGTGAAGAACATGAAATCGTGCGTGTCATGCTCAACCAGGTGCGGAATATAGGGAACGCCGATAATCGTTGCGCCGAAGCTGTTCGACGCATACGCGGGCTGGTTGATCTGCTCGCCGCGAATCGTAAACGGCTCCGCATTCAGCGCAGAGTTGCCGCCGTTCCAGAAGATCGCCCCATGCGGTTGATTGGGATTGAAGTGGCGGAAGTTGCCTCGCCCACCACCGAACATCATTCGACCACCGCCACCACCTCCTCCGCGCCCGCCACGACCGCCTCCGAAGCCACCTCCACCTCCGAAGCCGCCACCTCCCGCACTGGAGGCATCCTGGCCTCCTACGAAGAGCGGCATGTTTCCCGGAGTGAGTCCCGCGAATGGGCTGGTATATCCCGTCTCGCCCGCAACCGCTACGGACTCGCTGGAGACGTCGTTGTTGCTCGCTGCCGATGGAAGCTGCGCGTCAGATCCTGCGCCGCTCCCGGATGAAGCAGCAATCAGGCCGGATGCCGCATCCGTCAGCGAAAGACTTTGCGAGCCACTCCCAGAGTTCTGGCTGGCGCGCTCCTCCTTCTGCTCCTGCTGTTGCGCGCGCGAGGCCAGCATAAGAGAAAAGTCCACTTCATGGTCGCTGGGCACGCCCTTCAGCAGGGCCTCCTGCGTGCTCTCGGCAAATGCGGCCAGAGCGGCGCGGACCACGTAGCGCCCATTGCGGGGAATCGTCATGCTGTACGCGCCGGTGATCGACGTCACGGCTGAATACTTTGTCCCCGTCAACGTATTCATGGCAGTCATCTCCACGCCCGGCAGCGGAGTGCTCCCCGATTTCACCGTGCCATGGATGACGCCTCCAGCTTGCGCTGGTGCAGTGGATGGTGTGCCGGGGATTTGCGCACGCACCAAAGTGGCGGGTGCGCACAGAGATACGGCGATCAGCAGCGGAAGCAGGTTTCGGCGGGTCATCGGCGATCTCTAGTGGTTGGGCTGGTCAGCGGCGGAGTTGGGACCATGGTCGCGATGCGGTCTTCCGTTCGGGCGCACATTGACCATCGTTGCAAGAAACGTTCCGTTCTGCAGCGCTCCGCGCGCGCCGATGTTGTCACCCGGCTTTATGTCGAGCAACGTAATATCGTCCCGGCGGCGGTGGAAGGATGTGTTTTCGTCCACCGCAATCGTCTGCGTTACATTGTCAGGCCGTTTGACCACGATGTTCGTTCCGTCGATCGACTGCACCACTCCCGCGGTCCAGGTTTTGCCGAACTCGCCGCGCATCTGCTCGTATCGTGCCTTGTCTATGACGGCCACAAATGCCGCTCCAATGGTCTTGGCTTTGGGATCCTTATCGCCAAAGACCGCAATCATGTCCCCCACGTGAATGTCGGAGAACTGGGCCTCATCGCGCTGCTTGCGAAAGCGCGTGTTGGCGCCGGTAAGAACCGAGTAGGTTTCCCCCTGTTCATTCTTCACCATAATGGTGCTGCCGGAGATTGCCGTAACGTCGCCCTGCACGCCATGGGCCTGGAACTGCTCCATGCCGCCGGCAAATTGCGGACCGCCCTGCCCATCCTGCGGCGGGCCCTGCGCAAATCCAGATGAGAACGAAAGAACGGCAGCTAACAACAGCGCGGAAATGCGAAGGAACAATTTCATGAATGGTCTTTCAAGCCGATATGCAAGTCTGGAGGATAGACGCCATCAGCCGGTGGCGGGACGCAGATATGAAGAAATTATGGAGCTTTTGGGCCCGGACTTCCATCGGATAGAAAGCGACCTCTGACCACGCTCCGGTATCATGGGTCGGTTTGGGGCATCACAGTCACAGGAAGTCAGGGGGAGACCGGCTCATGGCTAACACTTTGATCGGCGTGCCGCGGGTAAACCTCGAGCGGGAATTCTTCGACGTGCGTCGCCAGACAGAGTTGTTATGCGCGCCTCTGAGCCCCGAAGACTTGATGGTGCAGTCGTGTTCCGACGCGAGTCCGGCAAAATGGCACCTGGCGCACACCACATGGTTCTTTGAGACCTTTCTCCTTTCGGAATTCCTTCCCGGATACCAGCCCTTTCATCCTGACTTTCAGTGGCTTTTCAACAGCTACTACAACGCCGTCTCAGAACAGCCCGTCAAGGCACTGCGCGGCTCGTTCTCCCGGCCATCTCTCGAGGAGATACTGGCCTACCGCTTATCTGTAGACAACGCAATGGACCGTCTGTTGCGCAATTACCTTCCGGCGGAGGCAGAGAAGCGAGTCAAGCTGGGTCTGAATCATGAGCAGCAGCATCAGGAGCTCCTGCTCTACGACATTAAGCACGCCTTCTGGGCGAACCCGCTGCACCCGGCTTATTATGACGCTCCGCCGTCGCACGCGCCCGCAGCGCCTCCACCGGCTAAATGGATCGCCAATCCAGGCGGCCTCATCGAAGTTGGCCACACCGGCAAGGGCTTCTGTTTCGATAACGAGCAGCCCCGGCACAAGGCATATCTGGAGCCGTTCGAGCTGGCGTCGCGCCTTGTGACCTGCGGCGAATATCTAGATTTCATGCGGGACGGCGGCTACGAGCGTGCTGAATTGTGGCTCTCCGACGGGTGGGACGCCGTCAAAGCGAAGGGTTGGCGCGCGCCGCTTTATTGGTTCGAGTCCGAGGGGCGGTGGGTTGTATTCACGCTGACCGGGCCCGCGGAACTGAGCGCGCTGATGGCCACGCCCGTATGCCACGTGAGCTATTACGAGGCGGACGCGTTCGCGCGCTGGGCAGGGAAGCGCCTTCCCACCGAGGTCGAGTGGGAGACCGCTGCTGAACGGCTTCCCGCGCAAGGCAATCTTCTTGAGTCGAAGGCTCTGCATCCAACAGTGGCAGGGGCGTCGGGCGGTCTTGAGCAGATGTTTGGCGATGCGTGGGAGTGGACGGCGAGCGCCTATCTTGCGTATCCCGGATACAAGGCGCTGCCCGGGGCACTTGGCGAATACAACGGCAAGTTCATGAGCAACAAGATGGTGCTGCGTGGCGGGTCGGCGGTCACTCCGGCTTCGCACATTCGCAGCACGTACAGAAATTTCTTCACGCCTGAGTCGCGCTGGCAGTTCAGCGGCGTGCGGTTGGCCAAACGACAGGAGTAAGCATGTTCGCCTCCGTTTCCGTACTGCCGGAAGCCGCTTCGACTCCGGTGGGCGCTGAAGTCTACCGCGGTCTTACTGCGAAGCGCAAAGCGCTTTCTCCCTGGCTGTTTTATGACGAGGCGGGCTCTCGCCTGTTCGAGGCGATCACGCGGCTTCCCGAGTATTACCTCACCCGTACCGAGCGCGGAATTTTTGCGCGGTACGCGGATGAGATTGTGCGGAGCGCCGACGAACGAGGGCTCATGATGATTGAGCTTGGCGCCGGAACTGCCTCGAAGACCGGCCTCCTTCTACAAGCCGCAGTGCGGCGGCAGGCCCGCGTGGATTATGTGCCCATCGACGTCTCACAGAGCGCTCTGGCTGCCGCGAAGGAACACATCGAAGCCGGAATCCCGGGAGTGAACGTAGCGGCCCGCGTGGCCGATTACACCGAAGGCATCGCCGATATCCCAGCAAGCGGACGCCAGCGAATGGTCCTTTATATAGGTTCGAGCATTGGAAATTTCGAGCCGAACGACGCGATGAAGGTCCTGCGCAAAGTCAGGCGCCGCCTGGTCCCGGGCGACCTGCTGCTGCTTGGCGCCGACCACGTGAAGGACCGCCATACCCTCCTGCGGGCCTATGACGACTCCGACGGCGTGACTGCGGCGTTTAACAAGAACATTCTGCGTCGCATCAACCGTGAACTTGGCGCGAACTTCGTTCCACGAATGTTTCGACACATCGCGCGCTGGAACACGGAGCGGTCGCGCATCGAGATATTCCTCGAAAGCCTCCTGCCGCAAAATGTCGCCATTCGGGCGCTGGAACTTGAAGTGCGTTTCGAGCGCGGCGAATTGCTCCACACCGAAAACAGCTACAAGTTCACCGCAGAGAGCATCGCGCCCATCGTCGAGCAGGCAGGCTTCCGCATCACCCGGCGCTGGACAGACGACCGCGAGTGGTTCGGGGTCTATCTGGCCACTGCCTCATAGCCAATAGCCAACAGCGCGCCCCAAAGACCCAGTCAAGCCCCGCAACCCCTAACCCACACAAACCACATCACTAAGCAATGTCCGGCGAGCTTTCCCAACTTGCTATTCTGAAATAGAGAGGTAGATTCACCGCGAAGGCGCAGCCAAAAGCTGCGCCTTTCGCTTTTACTGGCTATTAGCTGCCTTACTAAGTCCTTTGTTTGCTATGACGAATCATTTTTTGAGGAATGTTTTTCCGAACTTCGGGCAGGCACTCCCCTCAACCGTTGTCATCCTGAGCGAGCAACGCGAGTCGAAGAGCCTGCCCTGAGCTTGTCGAAGGGACCTGCGTTTCGCGATGCCCGTTCCACCACAATCGTCGGGTGCCCCATTCAAGCGCAGCTTGAGTGGGGAACTACCAGCTATCGGCTGCCTACTAAGTCCTTTGTTTACTATGACGAATCATTTTTGAAGGAAATCTCAAATGGAACAAGCCACTGCAGTCTTCCCACTTTGCTCGCTCACCAAGTCCGACGGCTCCCGTTGCGCCGGAGCCGCCCTCCCCGGCATGAATTTCTGCTTCCAGCACATCGGCGGACGGCTCAGCGATCTCCGTGCGGCCTCCGCCTACAGCCCCAGGCTCGACCTC
>DASZAG010000083.1:0-24051 GCA_035945555.1 Acidobacteriaceae bacterium | reverse complement strand
GCTTTTCTTCCTGGCTGAACTTTTTTGAAGAGCCAGACGAAGGCGACGCAGACGAAGCAGAGCAGGGCGATCCAGCGGAAGACGTCGACGAATGCCCAGAGGCGGGCCTGTTGGAGAATCTGCTGATAGATCTGGGTCTGTCCGGCGATGAAGCTGTTGGCTCCTCCGAAGAAGCGCCCAAAGAAATTTGACAGGGCGTCGGAGCGCTGCTGGAACCAGTAGCTTGCGCTGGGGACGGAGCCGACGATTTCGTTCTGGTGTAGCAGGGCGCGCCGTGTGAGGAGGGTTTCCGAGACGGAGATTCCGACGGACCCGCCGACATTTCGGATGAGATTGAAGATACCGCTGGCGTTACCTATCTCCTCATTACGCAACGTTGCGTAGCACTGCGTGGTGATGGGCACAAAGACGAAACTGAGCGCGAATCCGGTGATGACGATGGGCCAGAAGAGGGACCAGGGGCTAATGCCGAGATTGATGTTGCCAAAGATGAGCGACATGACCCCGAAGACGACGAAACCGAAGGTGAGCAGATAGCGCGCGTCCCATTTGTTGGATAGATAGCCGATGATGGGCATGGCTATGATGGCGCCGAATCCGCGAGGGCCGACAATGATGCCAGCGGTGAATGCGGTGTAACCGAGCAGCTCCTGATAGAAGAGCGGCAGCAGCGTGATGGTGGAGTAGATGCACACGCCAAAGAAGAGAATGAGCAGGCAGCCGACGGCGAAATTGCGGTCCTTCAGCGTCTTGAGATTGACCAGCGACCCTTTGTCGCGCCAGGAGTGGACCAGGAACCAGATGAAGGCGATGGCGAAGGCCAGCAGCGCCCAGCGCAGCCAGACGGCCCCGAGCCAGTCCACTTCCTGACCTTTGTCGAGGATGATCTGGAGGCTGCCAACCCAGATGGCGAGGAGGCCAAAGCCCATTCCGTCGAACTTGCTGGCTTTTGCGTTCTTGATGTACGGCGGGTCGTGCACGAAGCGGCTGATCATGTACACAGCGAGAATGCCGATCGGAATATTTATGTAGAAGGCGTAGCGCCAGCTATAGGTATCGGTGAGCCAGCCGCCGAACGTGGGGCCGATGATGGGCGCGACGACCACTCCGAAGGCGAAGAACGCCATCGCTATACCGCGCTTCTGGGGTGGGAAGCTTTCGAGCAGAATGGATTGCGAGAGGGGCTGGAGCGCTCCGCCGCCTGCGCCCTGAACGATGCGGGCGATGAGGATGAATGCGAGCGAGGGCGCTGCTCCGCAGAAGAAGGAAGCGATGGTGAAGATGATGACGCAGGAGATGAGGAAGCGCTTGCGTCCAAATTTGAGAGAGAACCAGTGGCTCGCGGGGAGGATGACGGCGTTGGCTACGAGATAGCTGGTGAGCACCCAGGTGGCTTCGTCAGTGGAGGCGGAAAGCGAGCCGGCGATGTAGGGCAAGGCCACGGTGGCGATGGAGGTATCCAGCACCTCCATAAAGGTGGCCAGCATGACCGAAACTGCTACCAGCCAAGGGTTTACCCCTCCGGTGAGCCCCTCTTGAGCGTGATCTTCCGCCATTTTTCCTGAATTCCGGGGTGAAAAGGGAAAAGGTTGCAGTGTGATCTGCAGACTGTGAACGGGCCTGAAATCTTGATTCCTCAATTGGATACAGAAGAGAGGAGAGAAGATGCAAGGAAACGAAAAGAGTCAGCATCCTGGTATCAATTAAACGCATCATATAGATTGACAATAACTCACTCAAGTGCGAAGCTGGTTCTAAAGCCAGGCACTTATCAGGTTTTCAGGAGCACCGGAAATGGCAAAGATTATTGGAATTGACCTGGGCACGACGAACTCCGTCGTAGCCGTGATGGAGGGTGGCGAGCCGAAGGTGATCGCCAATGAAGAGGGTGGGCGGACCACGCCTTCTGTCGTCGGCTTTACAAAGAGCGGCGAGCGGCTGGTGGGGCAGGTTGCGAAGCGGCAGGCCATCACGAACCCGCAGAACACGATCTACTCGATCAAGCGCTTTATGGGCCGCCGCTTTAACGAAGTGACGGACGAGATGAAGATGGTTCCCTACAAGGTGGTCCAGCAGGGCGACCACGTGGCCGTGGAGGCGCAGGGCAAGATGTATACCCCGCCTGAGGTTTCGGCCATGATTCTGCAGAAGCTGAAGAAGGCGGCTGAAGATTACCTGGGTGGCACGGTTACGGAAGCCGTCATTACCGTTCCGGCGTACTTTAACGATGCGCAACGGCAGGCCACGAAAGACGCGGGCCGCATTGCTGGTCTCGACGTAAAGCGCATTGTGAACGAGCCGACGGCAGCGGCGCTGGCCTACGGACTGGACAAGAAGAAGGAAGAGACCATCGCGGTTTATGACTTTGGCGGCGGCACCTTCGATATTTCCATTCTGGAAGTGGGCGAAGGCGTGATCGAGGTGAAGTCGACCAATGGCGATACACACCTCGGCGGCGACAACATCGACCAGCGCATTGTGGACTGGCTGATTGAGGAGTTCAAGAAGGACGAGGGTCTGGACCTGAGTTCCAAGGGCAACGAGATGGCTCTGCAGCGCCTGAAGGATGCGGCGGAGCGCGCCAAGATTGAGCTTTCGACGGCGATGGAGACGGAGATCAACCTGCCCTTCATCACGGCGGACTCGAGCGGGCCGAAGCATCTGGTGAAGAAGCTGACGCGGGCGAAGCTGGAGCAGCTGGTCGAGGACATTCTGCAACGGTCGATTGAGCCCTCGAAGAAGGCCATGGCCGATGCCGGTGTGGACGCGAGCAAGATCGACGAGGTGGTGCTCGTCGGCGGACAGACGCGCATGCCGCGGATTCAGCAGATCGTGAAAGACCTGTTCGGGAAAGAGCCGCACAGGGGCGTGAATCCGGACGAGGTGGTTGCGGTTGGCGCTGCGGTGCAGGCCGGCGTGCTGGCAGGCGAAGTGAAGGATCTGCTGCTGCTGGATGTGACTCCGCTGACGCTGGCGATCGAGACGCTGGGTGGTGTGGCGACGGCGATGATTCCGCGAAACACCACGATTCCGACCAAGAAGACGGAGACGTTTTCAACGGCGGCCGACAGCCAGACAGAAGTCGAGGTTCACGTGCTGGAGGGCGAGCGGCCCATGGCAGGGCAGAACCGCACGCTGGCCAAATTCAAGCTGGGTGGGATTCCTCCGGCGCCGCGCGGCGTGCCGCAAATTGAGGTGACGTTCGATATTGACGCGAACGGCATTCTCAATGTCACGGCGAAGGACAACGCCACGGGCAAAGACCAGAAGGTGACGATCACGTCGTCTTCGGGTTTGAGCAAAGAAGAAGTGGAGCGGATGGCCAAGGAGGCCGAAGCTCACTCGGCGGAAGACAAGAACAAGCGCGAGGAAATTGAAGCGCGCAACGGACTCGACAGCCTGGTCTACAACATCGAGAAGATGTTGAAGGAGAACGGCGATAAGGTCTCCGGAGTGGAACGCAGCGATGTTGAGTCGGCTCTGGCAGACGCGAAGAAGACGCTGGAAGGCAGCCCGAGCGCGGCGGAGATGAACACGGCGCGCGAAAAGCTGACGGCGGCTTCGCACAAGCTGGCCGAGGCCATGTACAAGGCCAACGCGGCTGCCCCGGCGGGTGCTGCTCCGACAGATGGCGGCGCGGCGGCGACGGGAACGACCGAAGAAGCCAAGAAAGACGAAGGCGTGATCGACGCCGAGTACGTGGACGTGGACGACAAGAAGTAACGCGGAAGAGCGCGTGAATTTCGAGGGGCGTCCGCGATGGATGCCCCTAAGATTTTCGGCAATAGCAGTAGAGGATGGAGATGACCGATACCCTTTGGAAATGCGAGCAAGTGCGGGCTGGGCAGGTGTGCGAGAAGTTCATGTTTGACTCGAAGGAGGAGGCGGAGGACTTTTTGCGGAAGGTGAAGCAGAATGCTCCGGATTTGATCTGGCGCATTGAGCCGATTGCGTTGAAGATGGTGTGGAATTAAGGACCGGGGTATAGGGGATAGGGTAAAGGGTATAGAAACCGCGAACATTGGTATGCTTGTCCCAACGAAAACAACCATGGCTATTCCGGGAAAACCAACGGTCTCCCGCGTCCCTATTCATCCTGGCGAGTCAGGCAACCGCGTAACTTTATAGAGGCAAGATGCCCGCAACTCAAAACAAAGACTATTACGGCATTTTGGGCGTTAAGAAGTCGGCCTCGGCGGAGGAGATTCGCAAGGCTTTCCGCAAACTTGCGCGCAAATATCACCCGGATGTGAATCCGGGCGATAAGAAGGCTGAGGAGCGCTTCAAGGAGATCTCCGAAGCCAACGATATTTTGAGCGACGACAAGAAGCGGAAGATCTACGACCAGTTTGGCTTCTATTCCGACCAGATTGATCCCGCGCAGGCGGAAGCTGCAGCGCGTGGAGGTTATGGGCCCGCTGCCGGGGGCGCGGGGCGCGGCGGACAGGGTGTTCCGTTTGACTTTGGCGGGTTCGACTTCAACGACTTCGCAGCGCAGCAGGGCGCCGCGGGGCGCCAGCAGCAGGCGGGCGGCACAGGCTGGGGCGGTTTCCGCGATATATTCTCGGGCATCTTCAACCAGGGTGGACGCGAGGAGCATCGCGGACCCGAGCCGGGCACCGACCTTGAATACCAGATCGACGTTGATTTCTGGACCGCAATTCGCGGCGGCACCACGAGGCTGCAAATCCAACGGCAGGAGGTTTGTCCTACATGCAAGGGCAAAGCGTCCACCGGCGGCTCGCACACTTGCCCCGAGTGCCATGGGGCTGGCCAGGTAACGCAGATGGGCGGGCGCATGAAGTTCAATGTGGCATGTCCGCGCTGCGGCGGCTCAGGAAAAGTGCAGAACGCGTGCTCCACCTGCCATGGCGAGGGCACGGTGTCGCGCACGGAGTCGATTGAGTTTCGCATTAAGCCGGGCACGCGAGACGGACAGCGAATTCGTCTGGCCGGGAAGGGCAACGCGGGAGCCAATGGCGGTCCGCAGGGCGATTTGTACCTGATTATTCGCGCCGGCACGCATCCGGTGTTCACGCGGCAGGGCGATGACATTTACGTGACGGTTCCGGCGACGGTTGCAGAGGCCGCGCTGGGTTCAAAGGTTGAAGTGCCGACGATTGACGGGCGCGCGCAGTTGAAGATTCCGCCGGGCACGCAGAGCGGGCAGAAACTAAGGATGCGCGAGCGCGGTGTTCCCTCCTCCACGCACGAAGGCAAGCGCGGCGATCAAATTGTGGCGATAGAGATCATGGTTCCGAAGGTGCATGACGAGCGCTCGAAAGAAATTCTGCGCGAGTTTGCCAAGCTGAATCCTGAGGACCCGCGCGAGGCAATGTGGGCGAAGGTGTAAATGCGATGACCGAAGAGGAAGTTCGGGAAGACGCGAACGAGGTGCTGAACGCGGCCGTGACCTACGCCAAGCGCATGCTGCGGCGTTACGGGCAGTTTGGTCCGTTCGGTTACCGGATGCGAACCGACGGCGAGGTCAAGCTGGAGTCTGTAGCGCAGCACAGCATGCCCGCGGAACCCGCGCTGCTGCTGGATCTTCTTTACCAGCAGCTTAGCGAACGGGCAGGCAAGGGACTGGTGGTTGCGGCCGCATTGGCTTCAAACGTGACGATGGGGAAGCCCTCGACCGAGGGATACAGCGATGCCGTGATGGTGAACATTGAACACAGCGGTGGATACTGCGTGCAGGCATTTGTGCCCTACCGGATTACCGGCGGGCAACTGCATGGTTTTTTCCCGCGCGTGGTGAGGTTTGGCGCGATGCATACACAGGAAGGAAAGCCGCGGCTGTTTGGGCGGTGAGTGCTTATCTATGCCAAGCAAACGCAAATCGAAGGGCGCTTACATGATCTCGGCGGTGGCCGAGATGTACGGCATTCATCCGCAGACGCTTCGCCTTTATGAGCGTGAGGGGCTGCTGAAGCCTTCGCGGACTGAGGGCAACACGCGCCTCTACACCGAAGAGGACCTGGAGAGGCTTGAGTTTATCCTGAACCTGGCGCGCGATTTGGGCGTGAATATTGCCGGAATCGCCATTGTGCTGCAAATGCGCGAGCGCATGGAAGAGATGAATCGGCAGATGCAGAGCTTTGTGGATTATGTCCGGACGGAAATGCTCTCGCGGATGCAGCAGGGCTTTTCCCAGGGTGCGGCGATTGTGCCGTTGAAGCAGCCACCCTCGGGCCGCCCCGTCGTTGAGCCTTCAAAAAGCAGGCGTTAATCAAACCGGCAATAGCGGGACTTGTCCTGAGATGGCTCGTGACAGCCTTTGCGCGGGCAAATTTCGCCCATCTACGCTAGTCTGGTATAAGAAGTAGTCCTGCAAATTGGTGCGTTTTTACCCACTTATGATTAAGCTCCTGTTCGGGCTTGGCTTGTTTGGCCTGTTTACATCTTCGGTTTTCAGCGGATTGGTCATCGCGGGGATTTGGCGATTTGTAAGCCGCCGCAGGACCGCCCCCAAACAGGCTTATTTGCCTCCGGTTTCGTTATTCAAACCGTTGCACGGCGCCGAGCCTGATCTTGAGTCGCACCTCGCCACCTTTTTTGAGCAGGATTATCCCGAGTACGAAATTCTATTCGGCGCTCGTGTGGCCTCTGACCCCGGCCTGCTGGCGGCGCGGCGTGTGGCTGCGCTTTATCCGCATATTCCGGTTAAGTTTGTGCTTACTGGCGAGCCCTGGCACATTAATGCGAAGGTCTGCACGCTGGAATTGATGGAGCGCGCTGCGTCGCATGAAATATTCGTTATCAGCGACAGCGATGTGCGGGTTGCGCCTGATTACTTGCGCGAAGTGGTCGCGCCCTTTGAAGAGCCGAAGAACGGAGCAGTGACCTGCCTGTATCGTGGCGTAGCGGAGCAGGGGCTTTGGGCCGCACTTGAGGCGGCCGGCATGTCTATTGAAATGACAGCAGGTGTGGTCACCGCCGACCTGATGGAAGGCATGCAGTTCACGCTTGGCCCCACAATGGCAGTGCGGCGCGTCTGCGTGCGCGAGATCGGCGGATTCAGGGTATTGGGCGCTTATTGCGCCGACGACTTTGTACTCGGCAACCGTATCGCGGCCAACGGATACACGGTTGTGCTGTCGACCCATGTGATCGACCATCTGGTCCTCAACTCGGATTTTGTCGATTCACAGAAGCACCAGACCCGGTGGATGACGTCCACTCGTTTTTCCCGGCCAAAGGGTCATCTTGGAACCGCCCTCACCTTCAGTGTTCCATTTGGGCTGGTGGCGTGCTTCGCCGCGATCGGGCTGCACCACGATCTGCTTGGGCTCGACCTGCTGGGATTCAGCCTCCTTTCGCGGGCTGCGCTCGCCCTGGTTGTGGGTGCGGCAGTTGTTAATGAACGGCGCCTTTTGCGGACCGCGCTTCTCTTCCCTTTCCGCGACCTGCTTGGGTTCATCTACTGGGCGGCAAGTTACTGGAGCCGCAACATTGTGTGGAGAAACCAACTTTACAGGCTGGAGGAAGGTGGCCTGATGCTGCCGCTGACGGACACCGAGCAGGAAGCGGAGCCAGCGCTTACCGCCTGAAATTTGCTGACAATTGGGCCAAACCTGCTCTAAGCTGAATCGAACCTCAGAAACCATGATCCTCCTAATCAAGATTCTTCGCGGTCGCGCCGCTTCCGCTCCGCTGCGCAAGCGTGCGCTACAGTGCGCGAGTGGGGCAGCGCATTGAGCCAGAAAACTGCCGTCATTATTGGCGCCGGACCTGCCGGCTTGACGGCAGCGCTCGAATTTGTGCGCCGCTCGGAGATTCACCCCATCGTGCTTGAGGCCAGCCACGAAATCGGCGGCATATCGCGCACGATCCGGCACAATGGCAACCGCATGGATATTGGAGGGCACCGCTTCTTTTCAAAGTCTGACCGCGTGATGAACTGGTGGGCGGAGCTGATGCCGGTTGCTGGTGAGAATGGCGCGGAACAACACGCGGTCCGGTATCAGAACAAGGAACGAATTGTCGCCGCCGGTGCGGCTGACTCGGATTTAGTGATGCTGGTTCGGCC
The DNA here is from genome assembly GCA_035945555.1 of Acidobacteriaceae bacterium. Lineage (GTDB taxonomy): Bacteria > Acidobacteriota > Terriglobia > Terriglobales > Acidobacteriaceae > Silvibacterium. The sequence goes on along the minus strand of DASZAG010000083.1, from coordinate 16,019 downwards.
GCGCCGCAGCCGCATATATTTTCTGCGGAGCTTCTTCAACTATCCCCTTTCACTCGACGCACGAACGCTGAAGCTGCTGGGGTTGACGCGCACCTTCAAAATTGGCGTGGGGTATCTTCGCGCAAAACTGTTTCCGCGCAAGCCGGAAAAAACGCTGGAAGATTTCCTGATCAACCGCTTTGGGGTGGAACTCTACCGTACTTTCTTCAAGTCCTACACGGAAAAGGTGTGGGGAGTGCCATGCGACCAGATCAGCGCCGAGTGGGGCGCACAGCGGATCAAGGGGCTTTCGTTGCGGACGGCGGTTCTGCACTTCCTTAAGAAGACCTTCGGGCGACGCACGTCCGGCGACCTTGCGCAGAAAGGCACTGAGACTTCGCTGATTGAGAAATTTCTTTATCCCAAGTACGGCCCAGGGCAGCTATGGGAGCATGCCGCCGACTTGATTAGAGAAAAGGGCGGCGAGGTACGGCTGGGCTGGCGAGTGACCAAGCTGCATACCGAAGGCGATCGCATCACCGCTGTAGATGCGGTGAACGAAGCCGGCGAGGCAACGACGATTGATGCCGATTACGTCTTCTCCACGATGCCGGTGCGCGAGTTGATCCGCGGGCTTGACTGCGAGGTGCCCGCGAACGTGCGTGAGGTAAGCGAGGGGTTGGCGTATCGGGATTTCGTGACGGTGGGACTGCTTGCCGACAAGCTTTCTGTAACTGAGCCCGACGGATCGCTTTTGAAGGACACCTGGATTTACATTCAGGAACCGGACGTTTTGCTGGGGCGGCTGCAAATCTTCAATAACTGGAGCCCGTTCATGGTGGCGGATCCGACGAAGGTTTGGATTGGGCTGGAGTACTTCTGCTATGACACAGACCCGCTCTGGAATATGTCGAATGATCAGATCTCTGCTTTCGCAATCAGTGAAGTTGAGAAGATCGGGATTCTGAAAGCGGGGGACGTTCGCGACTCACATGTGGTGCGCGTTCCGAAAACATATCCTGCGTATTTCGGAACTTACGACCGCTTCGATGAAATTGTCGATTACGTGAGCCGATTCAGAAATATGTACCTGGTTGGCCGCAACGGAATGCACAAGTACAACAACCAGGACCACTCCATGCTGACCGCGATGACTTCCGTGGATAACATTATTGCCGGTATCGAGGACAAAGCGGGCATCTGGAAGATCAACACCGAGCAGGATTACCACGAAGAGAAGAAGTGAATGGCCGTCACGGGCACACGCGCTTCGCGCATCTTCGTGCCAGCAGCAATGGTTTTTTGGGGGGATGGGCCCGACTAGCTACTCCCACTGGCTCGTGTGGCGAGTCAGCCACCAGCAGGGCGGGGCGCCGTGGGGAAAGATTGCGTGCGCGCACGGCTTCGACTGCGCTCCCATGTAGTCGTACTCGTCCTTGTTCCCTTTCAGGGGAGTCGCCAAATAGACATCCACCTGCACAGTTCCGTATCCCGTGCCGTGCGATGTTTTCATGCGCAGCACGCCCCAGTCAATGAGGTAGACGGCGACGATGACGGCCAACAGGATACGAATGGAGAGCCAGAGGATACGCTTCATCGCGTAGAGTCTAACTCCGGGCGGGCAGGTAGCGCAGAACTTCTTCCGGCTCGGGGCGCACACGAAAGTCGGCGTAACCCTCGGCGAAGAGCACCGTGCCGTCGCCCGCGAGCACGTAGGTGGCGGGGAGAATCAGCTTCCAGCTCTGGTCACCGTTTACGAAGGGGATGTTGACGAGGACGCTGCGGTAATGCTCCTGGTGCCAGGACGGAATGGTGTAGGCCAGACCGAACTTCTCTGCGACCTTGCATCCATCGTCGTTGAGTAGTGGATACGGAATTTCATGCTGGCCCTGCGTGAAGTCGCTTTGACGAATGGTCTGAGGAGAAACGCCGACGATCAGCGCGCCACGCTCACGAATGATGGGATACAGATCCCGCCACGCCTCCAGCTCAGTGACGCAGTATGGACACCAGCGTCCGCGAAAGAAATTCAGGATCACAGGCCCGAGCGCGAGGAGGTCCGCGGATTTCACCAGGCGTCCGGCTGCATCCTTAAGGGTGAACCCCGGCGCCTTCGCCCCCACGGGCAGAATCTTGTGCTCGATTCCAGTTGCAAACAGTTCCTCAACGGCGCGGTCGTTCACGGCCAGGCGCTCAGGCTGGACGAGGGTGCGCGTGTTCGCTGTGATGTCGTCGAGCTGGTCTTGTAGATGCGGCATACGTTTTAAAAACTATGGACGACCGGTACCACAATCGGCTTTATGTGTCTTCAGTCCAGTGGAGCAAGTCCCAATTTACGGGCGCGTTGGCGTATCCGAGCCAAAGCTCGCCTTGCTCCGTTGAATTTATCCTTATTTCCTTGACCCTTCATGCTTGCGATTCCGTCTCCGTACAATGTTCGGGATATTTACGAGCGTAGATCAACCAACTGGAAAGCAAGCCATATTCTTCGTGCTCTTTGCAGTATGCCCATATGTAGTCGTCTTTCGCATCGGCAAAATCTTCCGCGCCTATATCCACCAGCCAATCGGAAAACTCGTTGCCGCCAAGATCGCCGGTTTGGAGCGCCGACATATGGGGCTTCATGAAATCCCACATCTGCTCAAACATATCCGCTATTTCAGGCAGCTCCAGTTCGCGCAACCCGTTGAGAGTTTCCCGGAGATCGCGTTCATCGTTCTGATTTCCAAAGTGCCATGCAAGGCTGTCGAGAGACATGCTCACATCGAAGGCGTGAATACCCGCCATCGCGCGCAAGCCTTTCGGCAGTGCGCTCAATTTCTGATGATAAAGCTCACGATCCTCCTGAACATTCTCAGGTAACATCCTTTCGAGTTCGGCGGAAAGCAGATTAAACAGGGCCTCATCGCTTTCGGCAGCACGAATCTCTTCAGATTTGAGGGCCATTCTCTATCGCATTCCCTTCATGCCGCTCAGCATGCCCATGGCGCGGCGCTGCAGCATTCCGCCCTTGCCGACACCCTTGAACATCTTGCGCATTTGCACGTACTGGCGCAGCAGTTGGTTCACTTCCTGCACCGTTGTTCCTGAGCCGTTGGCGATGCGCTTGCGGCGGCTGCCGGAGATAATTTCGTGGTGGTCGCGCTCTTTCTGCGTCATTGAGTTGATGATGGCTTCAACGCGCACAAATTGTTTTTCGTCCACCTGGTCGGCCATTTGCTGCATGCCGCTGAACGGCCCCACCGAAGGCAGCATTTTGATGATGCTCTGCAGGGAGCCCATTTTTCGAATCTGCCGCAACTGGTCGCGGAAATCTTCGAGGGAAAATCCGCTGCCGCTGAGCGCCTTCCTGGCGAATTCTTCGGACTTCTTTTTGTCGAGAGTTTCTTCGGCCCTCTCGATGAGCGTCATGATGTCGCCCATGCCGAGGATGCGGCCTACGATGCGGTCCGGATGGAATGGCTCAAATGCGTCCGGCTTTTCGCCCGTTCCGATGAACTTGACGGGCTGGCCTGTCACATGGCGGATGGACAGCGCCGCGCCGCCGCGGGCATCGCCGTCCATCTTGGTCAGCACCGTTCCGGTAAGCCCCAGTCGCTTGTGGAACTCCTCCGCCGAGCGCACCGCGTCCTGACCGGTCATGGCGTCGGCCACGAACAGGATTTCCTGGGGTGAGAGCAGGGACTTCAACTTCGCCATCTCGTCCATCAGTTCGGAATCCACGTGCAGGCGGCCCGCAGTATCTACGATGAGGGTGTCACAGCCGCTGTTCACGGCCTCTCGGCGCGCTTCCCTGGCCAGCCGCTCAACCAGCGGCGTTCCCGCAGGCTCGCCTTTAGTGTCGCCCTCGTAGAGCTTGGCCTTAATCGAATTGGCGACAACCCTGAGCTGCTCGCGCGCGGCTGGGCGATACACGTCAACCGAGACGAGCATTGGCCTGTGGCCGCCCTTTTGCAACCAGGCTGCCAGCTTGCCGGAGGTGGTTGTCTTACCCGAGCCCTGCAGACCAGCCATGAGGATCACTGTCGGCGGCCGCGAGGCGAATTGGAAACGTGCCGTATCCTTACCCAGAATCAGGATCAATTCGTCGCGGATAATTTTGATGACCTGCTCGGTGGGCGACAGCGCGGTCATTACTTCCTGGCCCACGGCCTTTGCGCGGATGTGCTCGATCAGCTCCTTGACAACATTGAGGTTGACGTCGGCTTCGAGCAGCGCAATGCGGATTTCGCGGAGCGCCTCCTGAATGTTTTCTTCGCTGATGGTTCCCTGTCCGCGAAGGTTTTTAAAGGCGCGCTGGAGTTTTTCTGAAAGATTCTCAAACATGGCTCAGCATTAAGTTTATCAGCCATCGCGCGGTGATTACGCGGTCTCGCAGAGGAGCGCTGGGCGGCTCTCGCGCGATTGACCAGGCATTTTCCACTTTGCTAATATTGATCTGCGGGGTGGAGCAGCCCGGTAGCTCGTTGGGCTCATAACCCAAAGGTCGCAGGTTCAAATCCTGCCCCCGCAACCAAAAGAGATTATTGAGATTCCGCGGCTTGGAAGATGCTCCGCTTCTGAGCCTTTTGCTTTGTGTGTGTGGCTAGGGTTCTTTTTAGGACTGCGCTGGATTCTTCGCTGTTCCAAAGCGCGCTTGATTAAGCCTCATCCCGGATCACTACATTTGGCCGTGGCTGACTGACACTATAAAGTAGGACGCGTTTGCGGTGCCGGTATTCTTCATGCCGTGTAACTGGTTTGACGCGCTGTAAGCAATGTCACCAGGCCCCATTGGCACGTGTTTGCCGTCCTCACCCCAATACTCCACATGACCTTCACGCATAAGAACGAACTCCGTGTTCCGGTGCTTGTGCGGCTGGTGGGGCATCTGGCCGGGCGGCAGCATTGACTCGTGCACCTCAACGAACTCCCCTGTGGGCAGGGTACCGTGCATCACGGGCCGCCCCCAGCCACCGTTCGCATGCCGCTGCACGGTCATCTGATCGAAATGGAAGACACGCGACTTCGTCATATCGATGGTGTCTGCGGCTTTCTGAGATTGCGCCTGAGCGAGCAAGCCCAGCGCGGCAAATGCGCCCACGCCCAGGCAAAGGTCCCTACGATTCATTTCTGCCATCCAACCGCTCTCCTTTTACTTCATCTATTGAAATTACAAGTAGCCCCGCGAAGTAAGTCCTGTTTCCTGGTCGTAAACAGTCCTTCCAGCCTTTGTGAGAGTGAAACACCATCGATCATAACCGGTGCGCCACCGCGGGAATTCGGCTCTATGCCTTAAGGTCGAGGGCTGGTCACTCGCTTCGAATCAGAGACGCGCCGGATAATTGTTGGCAAGAATCCCGCACCTGATACGGTCTCTGAAAGACGCCAAGCTCACGGTTGTGCTTGTCCATTTTTTCGACTAGCCGTTTTGGTCCTTCGAGCTGAAGAGTTCAACTTTCGGAGATGTTTGTCGAGGGTGGCCAATTTAGATTCGAGCGTCACCAACGCTTCGTCAGCAGTGTGGAGGTCTCCCTCCTTGCCCATGGTTTCCAGGTGCTGGGCAGCCACGAACGCGTTGTTCTTCTCGAAATTGCCAACCGCGCCTTTGAGGGCGTGCGCGGCCCTGCCGAGGGCTCCGGCGTCGCCGTGGTGAATTGCTTCCTTGATTTCTGCGAGACGCTGAGGATAGTCAGCGAGAAAGAGGCGAACGAGCTCGCGCAGAAGTTGACGATCGCCATCGACTCCTGCGAGGAGCGCGGAAAGATCAATCACGCTGCCTGCTTCGTCCGCCTGCGGCTCGGCGTTCTTTGGCGGATTTGATGGGCCGATGAGCTCTGCGAGCGTCTGCTCAAGCTCCTTGAGGCGGATGGGCTTCGAAGTATAGCCGTCCATTCCGACGGCGAGACAACGTTCGCGATCTCCCTTCATTGCGTGCGCGGTCATGGCCATGATGGGGATGTGTGCGCCCGTGGTCTTCTCCCATTCGCGGATGGCGATTGTTGCGTCAAGCCCATCCATCTCGGGCATCTGCACGTCCATGGCGACGAGGTCAAACTTGCCGGCCTGCACGGCGGCAAGAGCCTCGCGGCCGTTGCCGACAACAGTTATCTGATGGCCCAACTTCTCAAAAATCCGCGTGGCCACCAGCTGGTTGACCCGATTATCCTCGGCCAGTAAGACGTGCAGTCCGCGCTTTCCAGCGGCCCGAGATCTCTTGCGCCGCGGTGCGGCTTGAGGCTGATCCTCAATTGCCTGACCAATGACATCGACGATCACGTCAAAAAGCTCGGATTGCTTGATGGGCTTGGTAAGATATGCCGCGATGCCTAACTTGCGGCAGCGCGCGACGTCCTCGGGGTCGCCGGCTGAAGTCAGCATGACAAGCTTGATGCCGGCAAGGCGAGTGTCCTGAGAGATGTGCTCTGCCAGTTGGAAACCGTCCATGTCGGGCATGTGTCCGTCGAGCAGTGCTACCGCGAACGGCTGGCGATCGTGCAGGGACTTTTCCAATGCGGCGAGGGCTGACGTGGCGCCTTCGACGGCGACTGGATGCATGTTCCAGTTGGTAAGCACCTCTTCGAGGATCCGGCGGTTGGTCGCGTTGTCGTCCACGATGAGCACGGGAAGGCCGGTGAGCGTGGGCCAGCGGACGGGCGCCTTTTCCATGCCAGGCTGCTGAACTTCAAACTGCGCCGTGAAGTGAAACGTGCTTCCCGAGCCCGGTTGGCTTTCCACGGAAATTCTGCCGCCCATGAGTTCCACCAACTGCGCAGAGATTGCCAGCCCGAGTCCGGTGCCGCCGTAGCGCCGCGTAGTAGAGCTGTCGGCCTGTGCGAATGCTTCGAAGATGACGGCCTGCTTCTCCAGTGGAATGCCGATTCCGGTATCGGCCACGGAAAAATGCAATTGGGCGTTGCCGTCGAGGTGCGACTCCGGCTGCACCCGCAGCACAACTTCGCCATGCTCAGTGAATTTGATGGCATTGCCGACGAGGTTCACGACAATCTGGCGGAGGCGCAGTGGATCGCCCACCAGCGCGTCGGGGACATCAGGATGGATGTGGCATGCGAGCTCAATTCCCTTTTGGTGAGCGCGCGGAGCCATCACTCGCATGGTGTCCTCGAGGGCGTCGCGGAGGTTGAACGCAACGCTGTCCAGATGCAGCTTGCGTGCTTCGATCTTTGAAAAATCAAGGAGATCGTTTACCAGCGCAAGCAGGGCCTCGGCCGAGCTCTGAATGGATGTGAGGTATTCCCTCTGCTCGCGGTTGATCCGGGTGCCCAGCGCCAGCTCGGTCATCCCGATCATTGCATTCATTGGCGTACGAATTTCGTGACTGATGTTGGCCAGAAACTCACTCTTGGCGCGGGTCGCCTCTTCAGCGCGCGCTCTCGCTTTTTCCAAGTCGAGCGCGTACTTTCGCAATGCATCTTCGGCCTCTTTGCGTTCGATGAACTGGCCGATCTGGCTGCCGATTGCGCTCATCATCTCCAGCAATCTGCGGTCGGGCTCTTGAATCCGGTGGCTGAAGAACTCGAGTACGCCGAGAACTTGATCTCCGAGGAGGATTGGGAATCCAAATGCTGCGCGCACGCCTTCTTTAGCTGCAATCAATGAACGTGGAAAGTTCGCGTCACGGGTCACATCTTCGATCCAGGCGGGCTGGGCGTCCTTCCAGACCCGGCCGGGCAGGCCTACGCCGGGTGCGAAGGTCCGAGAGTGCGTGGCGCGGTCGAACTCCTCAATCTGCGTCGCAGGCGCCTGCCAGGTTTCCACGCAGCGCAACACCATTTCGTCCTGGTCGACTCGCCAAATGGCAGCTAGCGACCAGCCGAGACTCTCACACATTTTTTGCAGAATTCGAGGAGTGGCGCCGGCAAGGTTTGGCGCCTCCGCGAGCACGCGAGTGACCGCATACTGGGCAGCCAGGCGCGCCTCTTCGCGCTTTCGCTCCGTGACATCCGTTGCGATGGCGTAAATCAGTCCCGTGTCTGCGCGTACGATTGCCGACCAGAGCAGCCATTTGTATGACCCGTCTTTGCAGAGGTAGCGATTTTCAAAAGCAAGAGTGCTGCGGCCCGACGCGATATCCACGGCCACGGCAGTCGTGACGTCGCGGTCATCGGGATGCACAAATTCGAGATAAGGACGCGAGAGCAGCTCTCTCCTGCTGTAGCCGAGTGTCGTTTTCCAGGCGGGGTTGAGGTGCTTGAAGTAGCCATCGACGCCAGCGATGCACATGAGGTTCAAGGAAAGATCGATAAACTCGCGCAGATCGTCTTCGGTGGGCGGATTGAATTGCGCTGGCTCGCTCACTGCTCCCCCAATCGGGAACATCCTAAAAACCCGGCAGAGCACCCATTTTGGAACAAAAGCTGGAAATTGCGCAACTTCGCGGTTCCCGCCGATTTTCTCGGGCTGCCGGTTGACCGTGTTTTCCGGCGGACGTAGCATTTGTGGCGACGTGCCAGACTCAGTGAGTCTGGCGGCAAGGGGTGGCACCATGAGCCGCACTCCAGTCGTAAGACAGAAGGTCCTCGTTGCCGACGATGACCCCACGACGCGCTTTGCCGTTTCCAGCATGCTGAAGAAAGCCGGCTATGCAGTCACTGCTGTGAAGGATGGCGCGGAGGCGTTGCGCAACATTGAGCAAACAAATTTTGACCTGGCGTTTCTTGATATCTGGATGCCGGGGCTGACTGGGCTTGAGGTGCTTGCCCGCGTTCGCGCAGGCAAATTTCACCCGAAAATCATCATCATGACCTCCGACGGCACGCCGGAGTCATTGCTGCGCGCGATACGTGAACAGGCTTATGAGTACCTGAGCAAGCCGTTTCCGCCGATACAGGCGGTAGAGGTAGCCGAACAAGCACTCAGGCAAGGCGCATCTCCAGCGATTGAAATCATTTCTGCCCGGCCTCATTGGGTGGAGCTGCTCATCCCGTGCACGCGAGATGCTGCCGAGCGCATTCAATCATTTTTGATGAAGCTGGAGACGGACCTTCCGGACGACCTGCGCAACACAGTCGGGTGGGCATTCAGGGAGCTGTTACTGAACGCGGTGGAATGGGGCGGTCAGCTGGATCCGAATCGAAAGGTGCGAATTGCTCACGTGCGCTCCTCCCGCATGCTGCTGTATCGCGTTGCAGATCCCGGCCCAGGCTTCAGCTTTAAAGAATTGACACACGCTGCCGTTGGTCATGTTGCGGACGAACCCACTGCACATGTGGCCATCCGCGATCAACTCGGGATTCGCCCAGGCGGATTCGGCATAGCGATGACGCGCGCGATGGCCGATGAGCTGCTCTACAACGAAGCGCAGAACGAGGTGATCCTTATCAAGTATCTGGCTGCATCAGGCGACGGTTCTGGAGCGGGGGCGGTTTCTCCGGACTAACGACTGCGCCTCGTCACAAATTCAATGGACGGGAAAGAATGATGAAAAGCCTTCCATCACCATCTGCGGTAATTCGTCTCGATTCCGCTTCGTCATAAGCTCATGCCCGGCGGCTGCGACGATGAGCAGTTCGGTTCGCGCCGCAACGAGCTTCAGCGCCGCTTCCATTTCTACGACAGTGCCGAACCCATCTCGACTGCCGGAAACGAAAAGCGCAGGGGTTTGGAGACGGGCGAAATGCGCGGTTCGCAGCTCGCCGGGTCGCTGCGGAGGATGCAGCGGATAGGAAAGAAGAAGAAGTCCTTCGACAAGGCCTGCTTCGCTCGCGGCCAGCATGGACGCTTGCCTGCCCCCATAGGAATGACCGCCTAAAAACACACGTCCGGATACTCGGCGTCGCATGTAGTCAACTGCAGCTCGAAGTCCTTCCTGATCCTTCTCCGCGCTTCCGCGTGGCGGAGGGCCTGACGGCCTTGATTGACGGAATGGAAGATCGCAGCAAAACACAGTAAAACCCGATGCGCAGAACTTCTCTGCGAGGGCAACGAGTAGAAGCGCGGTGCAGTTGGCTCCCGCGCCGTGCGTCAAGATGAGACCGTCTGCGCCAGAAACAGTCGGCTTGTGCAGGTATCCTCGGACGGGTACGTCTCCGGCTGAAAACTCGACGAGTTCCTGGCTGTTGTTCATGGCTCGGGCACCCGCAGCCAGAGTACACGAGGGCACGGCTTGAGTTTGTGCGGTGAAGTTGCGGGGTGGCTGACAAGTTGGATGCCAGGGAGTTGTAACTTCCGGTCTGCCAGTAATTCGCTCAGAACGCTGAAATGATGCCTAAGCTTTCTGAAGGGCTACCGAAAAAGCGGCGACAATCGAGTTACAAATTGAATGGGTCGGACGATCGAGTGACATTCGCCTTAATTCGACAATCAAATAACATTCGCCTGACTGCGCCGTGACTCCTCGCTGACATCTGCTTCTTCCCGCGATGCAAAGCTCTTCTGCAAACGGAGGTTCGTTATGCAGCACCTATGGAGCAGCATGAGAAGTACGATTAATCGACGTTCGTTCCTGCGGAACGGGTTGGTAGCTGGAGTGGCCGGTGGCATGCTAGGCAACCGAACGCTCGCTCTGGCCGGGGACGAATCTGAGCCAAGCAGCGGCAGCCTTACGCAAGGTGACGCGGCCATGCTTCGGTTCGCGGCAGCGGCAGAGATACTCGAGACCGATTTCTGGCTGCAGTACAACGAGCTCGGAGGCATTCCAGACAAGGAAGTCCCGGGTGGAACCGGCAATCCCAAATACACGGCTGCCATTTCAGTGCTCGACTCAGATATGGCGGAATACATCCACGACAATACAGACGATGAGATCACCCATCAAAGGTTTCTCAACGCGTATCTCCATTCAAAAGGAGCGGCGACGGTCAGCCTGGAGGAGTTTCGCACTCTGGAGGGCAGCAAGGCGACCGGATCCGCCGGGACCCTGCGTCTTACCAATCTCACTGAATTAACGGTCGATACAAGCTGGTGGACCCGTTATCGCAGCGGCAGCAACAATCCTGATCTCGATCCGACGTTCATGTTCCCACAGGCCGTACCGTCTCTGTTCAAGGGGATGCACACGGCGATTCCAAGGACGGACAACGATACCGATGATCCCAATTTTCTCCAGGCCATTGCGAATACCGCCGGCTTCCACTTCGCCACAATTGAGCAGGGCGGCACCAGCCTGTACCCCGCGATGGCACAGAGAGCTACCAGCGTAGAGGTGCTGCGGATTCTGATCAGCATAGGCCCAACCGAAACCATGCACTTCCAGACGTGGGCGGACAAGGCAGGCAATGCGCCACCCCTCACCGCGGTCGATCCCATGACTGGGGTATCGGTTACGTTCCCCAACCTGAACGCTAAGCCGTTCGGCGGTTCGGCCTTCCAGACCAATCTCATCATGCCTGAGCCGTGCCCGTTCATCAGCCGATCGCTTCCGGCATGCTCTGTTATCCGCCCGACGAATACATCCGGAATCGCGATGGGCGTAGTGAATTTCCTCACGAATATGGGATTGTTCCGCGGCCAATCACCAGCATTTTTCGCGGCGCTGCGTGATCTGGCCGAAGATGCGGACGCCGCCAAACGCGGAAGTTAAGGGCTTCCACAGGGATGCGGGCCCGGCACAAGGCCGGTTATCATGCTCGGCATTGTGCCGCCCGCATCGGCGCCGTCGAATTCGTCTTTCGCGCGCGCCAGTGATTGCGCCGGCTTAGCTGTGGCTGTTGAACCAGTCGATGGCCATTTGGGTATATTGGCCAACCTCGATGAGGTAGCCATCGGGATCGCGCATGTAGCAACGCCATTCCCAGCCGTCGTCGTTGGCCCAGGGTTCGGTGAGGAAGACTGCTCCTTTGGCGCCCCAGTCTTTGTAGCAGGCCCAGATGTCCGCGACGCGCAGATTCAGGAAGCTATTCACTCGGTTCGGGTCGGACGGTGTATCGAGAAAGATCTCTGGCTTATCGGGAGTCGGGCCTCCGCCGGAATTGAGAATGATCCATGAGTTCGCGAGCTTGATGTAGCAGGGATCTTGGGGTTTGACCAGTTTTCCGCCAAGAATCCGGATATAGAAGTCCCTCGATTTTTCCTGGTCTTTCACGGTGAAGAAGTGGGCTGCGAAGAACCCTTCATGCGCAACCGGCGCGTCCGGTAGATTCATGTTGTGCCTCCTGCGCGCCTGGTCTTGAAGCGGGGGTCGAGTCCGCGATGGCCCCAGCCAGAGCGCACTTAATATTCTTTACGCGACAATCGAATCTGCAAAGCCCACCTACCTCGGCGGCAGGCTTGCGCCCCTGGAGTTGAGAAACAGGCGCAGGCGCTCGGCGGCAACCGGACCGTGTTGCGTGACGTCCTCCACAGTTTGCAGCGTTCTCTGCGCGATATCCTGCTGGAACTCTTGCGGGCTCTTCCCCTGCGGCAGCGGCTCCTTTGCCATTCTTGATTCAAGGTAGCGGCTGTATGCAACGAGCGCCTCCTGGTGCTCACTCAGGCCGGTTGGCTTTGGGTCCTCGGGCGGCATGGTAACGTCCAGGCTTGCGGGAGGATCATCGCGCACCCTCTCGCGCCAGACGAGTTCATCGGCAAAGTTATTGGCAGTGGGAACGCGGGCGCCGAGAGCGCCGAGACTGAACTTTTCTGTGAGATAGCGAAGGACGCTCGTGTGGTCGTAGACGCCATGCAGGACGGCTGGATCGAGGAGTGGTGAAACCAGAACTGCAGGAACGCGGAGGCCAAACAGATCAAACGCGAAACCTTCCGGCGTCTTGTTGCCGTCGGGTGGGAGGGCCTTTGCTTTGTACTGAGGTTGTCGCGGATCGACGTGCTCGAAGAAGCCGCCATGTTCGTCGTACAGGATGATGAGGAGCGTCGATTCCCATAGGCTTTGATTCTGGCGAATGGCGTTGTAGACCTGAGCGATCAGGGCGTCTCCCCGGCGGATATCGCTGGTCGGATGCTGGTCGTTCTCGCCCGGCGAGAAGAACCTCGGTTCGATAAAAGCGTACTCCGGGAAACTGGCTTCGTCTTCGCAGTCCGATTCAAAAGTGGAGAAATAGCGGTAGTTGGCAGCGTAAGCTTCCTGGCGAATCATCAGGAGAGTTTGCGAGAAGTCGGAGAAATAGATTCTCCAGGAATGACCCGCTTCCGAGAGCCGTTCAAACACCGTAGGCTGATCGTAGAGGTGTACTGCGGGATCGAAGTGGGCGAGGTTGGGCATATCGATATGACCCAGCGAGGTTCCGCTGTTGACAAAGAATCTATTGGGCCAGGTGGGGCCGGGAACCGAAGAGAACCACCGGTCGCAGGTGACAAATTGCTGGGCTAGCGTACCGAGCGACGGCAGATAATCTCGGTCGTAATAGGCCATGATCTCGCTTGGATTTCCCTTGGGATTGTTGCCGATAAAGGAGTCCACAAATCCTGAACATGGGCCGTCCTTGCCGGCAATCTGCGCCATCACGTCGTCATAGTCGTGGGGCGGATCAAAATCCATTCGAGGCTGGGTTGAGAGATTCTGAGGTATGGATTTTCCCGTGCTGGTTTCGGGGTTAGCGAGTGGCGCTTTGGGATTGACGCCGTCGACTCCCGGAGTTAGACCTACCAGACGGTCAAACGACTGATTTTCGAGCATTAGAACGATCACGTGTTTGATGGGGTCTGCCACATCTCTCTCCAATCCATGGCTGAAAGCGCGGTCCGCAAATGGAAAACAAAAGGCCTTCACCGAGAAGTGAAGGCCTTTGCTTCCTGAGGCCCGTTGTTACCAGACTACGCAGGGGTCGGCCGATACCATGGGGTCGCCCTTCTTGCAGCCAAAGGCCTTTGCGAAGGCGTCGAAGTTCTGCACAGCTCCGTCTGTCCGGAAGCGGCCTGGCGAGTGCGGATCGACGTGAGCCGCCACGCGCGCGTATTGCGGGCGATCATTCTCGCACCAGACCTGCGCGTAAGCGATGAAGAAGCGCTGGTCGGGCGTGTAACCGTCCACCTTCTTCGTAACTGCGTCCGCACCCTCGCTTGCCAGCACACTTTGCAGCGCGCGATAAGCAATGCGCAGCCCGCCGTTGTCGGCGGTATTCTCGCCGAGCGTGAGCTTGCCGTTAAGGTGCTGCCCTGGAACCGGCTCGAAGCTGCCGTACTCCTTCACCTCGCATGAGGTGCGCTGGTCAAAGGCTGCCTTGTCTTCCGGGGTCCACCAGTTCTTCACGTTGCCGTGTGCGTCGAACTTGCTTCCCGAATCGTCAAAGCCGTGGGTCATCTCATGGCCAATCACCACGCCGATGGCTCCAAAGTTTACTGCGGCGCCCTTGCCGGCATCGAAGAACGGAGGCTGCAGGATTCCCGCCGGGAAGTTGATGTCGTTATTGAACGGGCTGTAGTAGGCGTTGACGGTCGGCGGCGTCATGCCCCATTCCTTTTCGTCGACCGGCTTGCCTATCTTGTGCAGGTCATAGGCGTTGTTGAAGGCGTCGGCACGCTGGACATTGCCGAGCAAGTCGTTGCGCTTAATTTTAAGTCCTTTATAACTGCGCCACTTGTCGGGATAGCCGATTTTTCTGCGGAAGGCGGCGAGCTTCGCTTCAGCCTGCGCCTTTGTGGTGGGCGTCATCCAAGGAAGCGTCTTGATGTCCTCATTCAGAGACTTCTGGAGGGCATCGACCAGCTTTTCCATGCGGTCCTTGTCCTCTGGCGGGAAGTTCTCCTTCACCCAGTCCTGCCCTACGGCTTCGCCCATGGCTCGGTCGCTCAATTGGGTGCAGCGCTTCCAGCGCGGAGTCTGCTCGTCCTGCCCTTGCAGGGTCTTCGCGAAGAACCCGAAGTGCAGATCGTCAAAGTTGTCTGATAGCCATGAGGCCGAGTCGTTCAGCGCGTGAAAGCGCAGGTAGCTTTTCAGGTTGTCGAGGCTCTGCTGGCCGATGACCGTATTGAGAGTCGCGACGAAGTCGGGCATCGCAACGTTAAGCTGCTGAATTGCGGGCATAGGTGAATCAGAAAAATACGTAGCCCAATTGAAGTCCGGGGCCAGCGCTTCGAGGTCGGAGACCGACTTCATGTGATAGATTTTGTCCGGGTCGCGCAGATCCTCACGCGGCATGGAGCCTTTCGCCAGAGCTGTCTCGATTGTCAAAACGGCATCGGCTTCCTGCGCAGCTTTTGCGTCGTCGTCGCCGGCCATTTTGAAGAGCGCGGTGATGTAATCCTTATATTGAGCGCGGATTTTAGTCATGCGCTCATCGTTGACTATGTAATAGTCACGATCGGGCAGGCTGAGTCCACCCTGGAAGAGGGCGGCAATCTGCTGGGTCGCATCTTTTTCATCCTGCATGGAGCCAAAGTTGAAGAAGGCATTGACCGCGTCCTTGTTTTGCAGCGTAGCTACGAGCGCGGACAGGTCATGCTTGTTGTTCAGCGCGTTAATTTTGTCGAGCAGCGGCTTAATGGGCTTTTCGCCTAGCTGGTTGGCGAGATCGGTGTTCATGCACGACGCGAAGAGGTCGCCGTACTTGCGCTGCAGGGGCGTCTTAGGGCTATCCGCGGCGCGCTTCAGATCCTTATACAAAAGATATCGGTCGCGGTCGCCGAGCTCATTAAAGCGGCCCCAGCGGACCTGGTCGGCAGGAATTGGATTGTTCTTGCGCCAGTTGCCGCAGGCGTATTGGTAGAAGTCATCGCAAGGCTTCACGCTGGTGTCGATTGCATTCAGGTCGAAGCTGCGGGGGGCCTTCGGCTCTACTGGAGCGGCATTCGACGGTTTGGCTGCGGATTGTGCCATAGCGAATCCGCCACATAAAAGCAACGAGCCGGCAATACCGGCGATTCGGGTCAGGTGCATAATTTCGCCTCAAAAAAAGGCCGACGCAGATGTGCGGGGCCTAAATAATGGGCGAGACAGCGTGCGCACGCCCAACGGGGAAGAGTATCACAGAGGACCTTAGGCGGGTCAGACGGAATGCGCCGGATTAGTCAATCCGCTCGTGCCGGTAAGCCGCGGCTGTCAGCAGCGCGCGTATCTCCTCGATATGCTCCCCGCCGCGGGTTTCAAGCGTGATGTCGATAACGGTGTCTCCCAGGCTGACCCCGTAATGGGCGCGGTCGTGAGCGGTTTGAACTATATTCGCGCT
>DASZAG010000082.1:0-12522 GCA_035945555.1 Acidobacteriaceae bacterium | reverse complement strand
GAATCAGCCCCGACCAGGTCCGCCGACGACGTATGTCCCGCGTTCACCCGGAACTCGCTCGTCTTCTTGCCGTCAAGGTCATAAATCTCGTATCCATCACGGTCAACCAGCACGGTCCCGTTGGTGCCCATAATGGTCGACCCGCGATCGCGCCCGTAGAACCGCATTCCCTGGCAGCTTTTGCCTTCCCAGTCCAGCAGCTTGTCGTCGTATTCAAAGCTGGTCACCAGCGTGTCATAGAACTGCCAGTCGTCTTTGAAGGCATAGCGCCCGCCAGATGATGTAATCCGATTTGGATACCCCACTCCCAGAGCCCAGCGGCACACGTCCACCTCGTGCGTGCCGTTGTTCAACGTTTCTCCTGTGCCCCAGACGCGGAACCAGTGCCAGTTGTAGGGCTGCACGTTGTCCTTATATTGCTGGCGTGGCGCCGGCCCCTGCCATAGATCCCAGTCAAGCTGTGTTGGAACAGGTGCGGGTTTGCCATGGCCGATCGATTTCCGCGTGTTCGAATACCACGCTTTTGCATAGTAGGGCCGCCCGATCTCGCCGCTGTGTATACGTTGCACAATCTCAATCGTGTGCGGCGACGAGCGCTGCTGCGTCCCCATCTGCACCAGCTTGCCGTATTTTCTTTGCGCCGCAACCAGCAACGCACCCTCTGCCGGATTATGGCTGCAAGGCTTCTCCACATAGACGTGCTTGTCCGCCTTGAGAGCATCAATCGCCATTGGAGTGTGCCAGTGGTCCGGCGTGGCAATCGTTATCGCATCCACATCCTTCCGCTCAAGAATGTGCCGGAAGTCACCATCCGTCGCCGGAGCCTCGCCCATCATCTTCTGCGTGGCCGCCGCAAATTTCGCCAGCGTGTGCGAGTCCACATCGCAAACATGCGTCACTCGCGCCGCGCTTTCGTTTGCTTTCAGCGCGGCCAGGTGCGCGTAGGCGCGTCCATGCAATCCGATAATGGCAAAGTTCAGCCGGTCATTCGACCCAAGAATCTGCCCGTAGCTCTTTGCGGTTGGAGCAACGGCCAGCGTCGCCGCTCCAACTGCCAGCGTGTCAAGAAATTCCCTGCGTGTAATCGTCAATGCTCTCTCCGATCCATATCGGCGGTTTCGTGTTGGTGGTTAACAGGAGATGCCAGCTTTACCCAGCGTCTTCTTCAGCCCTGCCATGCTGATGCGCGTCGAGGCTTCCGGCGTACCCGCGCCCCTCCAGTGCGTCTCCAGGCTTACGGCATAGTGGTAGCCATTGCGCACGAAAGCCCGGAACTGGCCCACCCAATCGATGATTCCCGCGCCCACCGGAGCCCATCCGTACTTGCCGTCCGCCTTGCGGACCACATCTTTGCAGTGGCAATGCCCGATGCGGTTCTTCGGCAGCAAGTCATACCCGTTGGGATAAGGAGTTGCACCGATCGCCGCCGCATTGCCCGGGTCCCAGTTCAGCATGAAGTTCTTATTCGGAATCGCCGCCAGCACCGCTGCCGCTTCTGCTCCGGTCGCCGTGTTGCAGGTCATTTCGTTCTCAAGCACCAGGATCAAATTGTGCTTCGCGCATCGCTCCGCTGCCTCGCGCAGCTTTGCATTAATCGCTGCACGATACGGCTTCTGATCTTCGATCCTTGTAAAGTCAAAGCACCTGATGCGCCTGGTATTGAAGGCCTTCGCCAGCTCAATACAACGATCGAGCAGCCGGCTTTGGTATGCGGCGTCAAAATTCGCGTGGAACTCAGCCCCACGCGCGTGCTTGTATGGCGCGCCCGGCCAGTCCGTCTTAAACAGCGGACTCGCAATGTCGGTCACGCGCAGCTTGTGCTCGGCCAGAATTTTGTTCGATTCTGCGACTTGTTTATCGCTGAGCTCTGAAATGTTCTTGTTCCACATCGCACGCAGCTCAATCCAGTGCAGACCGAAATCCTGCGAGGCAATCCGGCAGGCCCGCTCAAAATCCTGAGTAATCTCGTCGTTAATCACCGATAAGCGGAAGGGGCAGGCGCCGCCACCCGCCGAGAGAGCATCCGCCGTCCTTGCCAGCGGCCCTGCTGCGGCGGCAATCCCTGCCATCCCGAGCCCTGCGAGCACATCGCGCCGTGTTGGTTTCATTACTTCTCGAGTCCTCCAATTGCCAGCGTTTCGAATTGCATCCATAATCCGATTTTTGGCACGCGATGTCACGCCTGCACCCCCATTCGTCCCGCTATCAGATATGGAGCAGCTTTTTCGTAATGGCCAGGACAGCATTCTGCGTTGACACCGTCATTCCGCCAGTCCTATAGTTGAAGAGTAGTTTTTGCGCGCGGGATTCATGCGCAAAGCTGTGATCGCCGCTCCTTTTCATTCCCAGCCTGCCGAGCTCCCACGGAGACCGAAGTGCCGGGCCATTCAAACTGGCCACACGCCGCGTCTTCCTCTCGGAGTTTTCGCGTGGACTCGGAAGGGCGGAGCTCGATCCCCGAATCTTCGCAGGCAACCCATTGATCTAAAATGGTGTCTGCAAAGAGAATCTGCTTGGGCCTGACCCCGGTCGCGCACGCCGCGGCTCCTCTTGGGACTTTGCAGGGCGGACTTCGGGGCCGCCGCACCAAGAATCCCGGAGCTGGCAGTTATGGCAGACGTCCTTAATCCTGAACAAGTCGAGAACACTCCACTGAGCACCGATACCGAAACACCTACGCTGGAAGCCGCCGCGGATCACACCGATCCGTCAATCGAAACCACTCACACGCCGGAATCTACTTCCGCCCACCCTGCGCCGCAATCCCACTCCGAACACGAAGACGCTGACTTCGGAAATATGGAAGACTTCGCCGCCGCCCTCGAGTCATTTGACCGCGAGCAGGCTGCAGCCGAAGCCGCAGCCGCGCAGGTAGTCGACGACGCCACAATCGTGCAAGGTACCGTGGTCAAGCTCACGGACAAGCACGTCGTCGTCGATGTGGGACTCAAGTCAGAGGGACTGATTCCGTTAGAGCAGGTACTCGACCACACAGGCGAGCCGAAGCTGAAGGCCGGCGACCCCGTGGAGGTGGTGATCGAGCGAGAAGACCCCGAAGGCGGCTACCAGTTGAGCTATGAGAAGGCTCTCCGCCACCGGGTCTGGGACTCCATCGAAAAAGCTGCCAATGAGAAGACCCCCGTCATCGGGACCGTTCTCAGCCGGGTAAAGGGCGGGCTCACCGTCGACATAGGCATCAAGGCATTCCTGCCAGGTTCTCAGCTTGAGATTCGCCCCGTGCGCAATCTTGACGCCTACATCGGCCAGCCGATTGAAGTTCGCGTCATCAAGCTCAACAAAAAGCGCGGCAACATCGTTGTCTCGCGCAAGGAAATTCTCGAGGAAGAACAGACCGCCAAGCGCTCTGTCACGCTTGAGCACCTCGAAGAGGGCACAATCCTCACCGGCACTGTGAAGAACCTCACCGACTACGGCGCGTTCGTCGATCTTGGCGGCATTGACGGCCTGCTTCACATTACAGATATGTCCTGGGGGCGCCTCACGCATCCCCGCGATCTGGTCAATGTCGGCGATGAGATCCAGGTCAAGGTCCTCAAATTCGACAAAGATAAGCAGCGCGTCTCTCTCGGCTTCAAGCAGCTCACGCCTGACCCGTGGCTCGACGCCGTAGAACGCTACCCAATCGGGGCACACGTCCGCGGCCGCATCCTCAGCGTCACCGACTACGGAGCGTTTGTCGAGTTGGAGCAGGGCATCGAAGGCCTCGTTCATGTGTCAGAGATGACCTGGTCGAAGCGCATGAAGCACCCTTCCAAGCTGGTAAAGCCCGGCGACGAAGTGGAGACGGTGGTTCTCGCAGTCAATCCGAACGACCGCCGCATCTCGCTCGGCATGAAGCAGCTTCAGGAAAACCCCTGGGAACATCTGGTTGCACGATATCCCGTCGGGACCAACGTCGAAGGCCGCGTCCGCAACCTCACCGATTTCGGAGCGTTCGTCGAAATTGAAGACGGCATTGACGGCCTCGTCCACGTCAGCAATCTGAGCTGGACCAAGCGCATCAAGCATCCTTCAGAAGTCCTGAAAAAGGGCGAAAAGGTCAAGGCTGTCGTTCTCGGCGTCGAGCCGGAGAACCGCCGCCTGTCGCTCGGCGTCAAACAGCTTCAGCCAGACGTGTGGGATACGTTCTTCGCCCAGCATCGCGTCGGCGATGTGGTCCACGGCAAGGTGCTTCGCACGGCGCAGTTCGGTGCCTTCGTCGAGATCGCCGAGGGTGTCGAGGGCCTCTGCCATGTATCCGAAGCAGCGGACCAACACGGAGCGCCCATCAAGCTCGAATCGGGACAGGAGTACGACTTTAAAATCATCAAGATGAATCAAGATGAGAAGAAGGTCGGGCTAAGCCTCCGCGCAGTCGGCGAAGAGGCCAGCCGCGCTGATGTCGAAGCCTACAAGGCCCCGGTATCCAGCTCAACAACGACGCTTGGCGACCTCATGAACTGGAAGCGCGAGCAGTAGACTAGTAAGATCCTCCAGAACGGCCAAACAAAAGCGCCACTCCATTCGGAGTGGCGCTTTTGGCATCCAGGCGTTCTTGCACAGATGAGCATGGCGAACCTCTTCGCCGTGAGCTATAAAGGACCCCTGCGCTCTGCCCCCCGAAGCGTTCAAAGAAATGACCGCCCACTTCAAGTCCGTTGACGACTACATCGAGTCGCAGCCGGATGATGTCCAAGTCGCTCTCAAGCGCGTACGTAGCGCCATTCAAAAAGCTGCCCCCGACGTAGAAGAGACCATCTCTTACAACATGCCTGCATACAGGCTGCACGGCAGTCAGGTACTCTTCTTCGCTGGCTGGCAGCAGCACTACTCTCTATACCCGGCTAGCGAGCGCGTTGTCGCGGCTTTAAAAGACAGCCTCGCACCATACGAGATACGCAAAGGCACCGTCCGCTTTCCACTTTCGAGACCCGTTCCAGTGAAGTTGATCGAACAAATCGCAAGGCTCCGCGTGCAAGAAGCTTCCGAGCGAAAGAGTGCAAAGCAGCGACGTTCCTGAATCGTCACCCTAGCCTTCCAGATCGCTCAGCAGGACGGCCATTCCATTTTGGGGCGGCGCTTTTAACATCTGAAGGAGGCGAGCTGACCAGGGGAACAAAAAGTGAGGGCGACGATCCGAAGACCGCCGCCCTCATGCAATCGAAGGTCTTATTGCATCAGGTTTCTGAAGGGCGTTTCAGTCGTGATGCGACTCCCTGAGAGAGCGCCGGCAAACGTTATGGTGACATTCCCTTGCGTGTCGTACGCTGTCAGCGTGAAGCTGCCGTAAAAGTAATTCCCGGTAGGGCTCAGCGTGATGTTCTCGATGATCTGCGCTCCTCCCTCGGGCGGGCCAATTGTACCCGCCGGCGCAGTCGGATCAGCCACATTGCCCTGCCATGGAATATGGTTGAGCTTATATTTCATCGCTCCTGTCTGCTTCCAGACGCCCAGGCAGAAGTTTCCATCCTGCGCTGCACGGTCTGAATTCATGATCTCCGTTCCATCGCTATGCCACACCGACACGGCGTTGTCGATCACCGCTCCTCCGGGAATCTTCACTCCGTCCTGTGTATTCGCCGTAAAAACCACGTGCCACATTCCGACGATGGAAGGCTCGGTCGTCGCCTGGAAAGCCGCGGGTACCAGCGCGGGATTCATTGCCTGAAGGTCCGGGTGCCAACTCATCGTCTTAATGGTCTTGTTCGGCAAGCCGCACTCTGCCGCAGCCCAAGGTACTACGGCAAGAACCAGGGCAATAGCACCGACGCATGAAATTAATTTCGAAAATCTCGTCCTCATCATTTCCTCCTTGGCCGGGATACGCCGGCTAGGGTGCAAGCTAACTGCGATTCGTCCTGTGAGGTCAATGAATAAGGGGTAAAGTCGAGGTAAAGTTCAGGTAAACCGCTAAGTCCTTTCGAATTGAATACTTCCTGTGTCATACTTGTGCATCTTCCCCGCGCGCAGGAGGGTTTGATGCCCAGCGTCCTGTCCGGCTCGATTCTTCAATTCGGCGACTTTCAGCTCGACTGTGGTCGGTTTGAGCTTAGTCATAAGGGCCACCCCCTGCGCGTAGAGCGCAAGCCGATGGAATTGCTCATCCTCCTGGCATCGTGCGACGGTCAGATGGTTACCAGGGAAGAGATTGCAGAGCGTCTTTGGTCGAGCGAAGTATTCGTCGACACCGAACACGGTATCAATACCGCAATTCGGAAGCTTCGCTACCTGCTCCGCGACGATCCCGCCAACCCACAATTTATTCAGACCGTGACCGGAATGGGCTACCGATTCGTCGCGTACGTTTCGGTGGCCCCGGCCACTACTCAGGTTGAGGTCATCTCTGAGCCGGTTCCGGCCGCCGCTTCGCCCACTCGACGGAGGACCCTGGCCTGGTCGCTGGTAGCGGGAGCCTGCCTTATCCTCACAATCGGCGGCATTGCCCTATACCGGTCACAGCATCGTTCACCGCAGCTCACATTTACGCAGCTAACTGACTTCACTGACTCTGCAGTTGCTCCCACCCTGTCACCGGATGGACGCATGGTGGCATTCATCCGGGGAGCATCACCATTTCTCACCAACGACCCAATTTACGTGAAGATGCTTCCAAATGGAGAACCCACGCGCGTGACGGATGATACCCGGCCAAAATATGGGCTGGCGTTCTCCCCGGATGGATCAGAGATCGCCTACACCGTGTTCGAATCTTCGGGTTTTTCCACTTATGAAGTGTCGGTGCTGGGCGGCGAACCGCATCTTCTGCTCAAGAATGCCGCCGGACTTGTTTGGCTGGATCCGCAGCGGCTGCTTTATTCCAGGATTCGGGGCTCTGGACTCCACATGGGGGTTGTCACGTCAACCGCGGCGGGCTCGGGCCTGCGCGACATCTATTTCCCCGCGCATGAACGCGGAATGGCTCATTACTCATTTCCGTCTCCCGACCATCATTGGGATTTAGTAGTGGAAATGAACGGAAATGACGGCTACTGGGCACAGTGCCGCCTTGTTAGCCTCGACGGACCGAACCAGTCAAGATTGGTCGGACCGCCGGGAAGATGCACCTCTGCTGGGTGGTCGCCGAGTGGCAAATGGATGTATTTCGCGGCCGCGGTCAAGGAACACAGCCACATATGGCGGCAGCGTTTTCCGGATGGGCAGCCGCAGCAGATCACCTTTGGCCCCACGGACGAAAATGGCATCGCTGTGGAGCCGGATGGGAAGGCCCTGGTCACCTCCGTTGGAACATATGAGAGCGCCATCTGGATTCACGGTGGCAGCAGCGATCGGCCGCTCTCATCTGAGGGTGAAGTGCTGGGTTTTCCGGCACCCGCCTTCAGCCCTGATCGCAGCGTTCTTTATTACCTGCTGCGCCGCGACAGCGCTTCAGGCGCGGAGTTGTGGCGCACGATGGTCGACTCGGGGAAAAGCGAGGCATTGTTCCCGGGCGTCTCGATGAAGTACTTCGACTTATCCTCGGATGCCAAACAGGTAACCTATACAACTGTTGCGCCGGACGGAACGACCCAGTTGTGGTTGGCTCCAGTGGATCGAAGCTCGCCCGCAAGCAAAGTCGGCATTACCGGAGCCCAATCGCCACACTTCGGCTCGAACGGTCACATCATATTTCTGAAAACAGAAGGAAATGCGAACTACCTGGAGCAGACAAATCCCGATGGATCGCACCATTCGAGGGTATTCCCGTACCCCGTCCTTGAGTTCCAGAACGTTTCGCCAAATCGAAGGTGGATGATAGCGTCGAGCCGCACCGCGGGGGGAGGAAGCCTTCCTGCTGTTGTGGCGATTCCCACAGATGGCGGAGCTCCACGGCGCATTTGTGAGAGCTACTGTACGGTCACTTGGTCGCCGAACGGGAAGTTTCTTTACGTACTCGTAGAAGCACCTTCACAGGCCGGCCCCGGCCGAAGCCTGGCGATTCCTCTTGCCCCGGGAGAAGCGCTGCCGGACCTTCCGGAGGGTGGTATTCCGCCGCTCGCCAAGCCTGAGCTAGTTCCGGGGGCAGTATCGGTCGCGCGAGGATATCTGGTGCCGGGTGAAGACCCCGAACACTATGCATGGGTGAACGTCACGGTCCACCGAAACCTGTATCGAATCTCCCTTCCTTGACCCCAAGCAACCTATTGGCTTTGCATCCCCTATCTTTTCTTGCGTCATCCCACGTTTCAGAGGGGGAAACCCATGAAGCGCATAGCCGCCTTTCTCATACTTGCGTTTGCCATCGCGGTTGTCGCGCAAACCGCTCCCGGATACCATCCTCCCTCACCTGACAACAACTGGGCGTACGGCCCCCAGAACAGCACATGGAGCCCATCCTGGAACCGCCGTCCCGATCCTCGCGATGGCGCCTGCTTCTATACCACTGCGCCCTTCAAGGGAAACCACTTCTGCGTCCGCGCCGGTGACCGCCTGCCCCACCTACCCAGCAACTTCGGGGACAACATCTCCTCCATCCAGATCTTCGGCCGCGCGACGGTGATCATCTTCAACGACGCCAATTTCCGCAACGGAAGACATACACTGCGCCGCAGCGTTGCCAACCTGCGCAATCTGCGCTTCCGAGACGGACACACATGGAACAACCGAATTTCGTCCATCATCGTCTATTAATCACCCCCGTGACGCTCGCGCTGGACCGGTGCTAGCATCGGCTGAGGGGGATGCGGCACGCCATGATTCGGGTCATCACCGTCGAACGCGAGTACGGCAGCCGTGGCGCCGAATACGCCCACTTGCTTGCCAAACACCTCGGCTGGCGCATCATTGATCATTGCCTCATCGAAGAAATTGCCCAGAAAGCGGGAATCCCAAAGAGCCTCGCCCAACGCTGCGATGAGCGGCTTGACCCCTGGTACTATCGCGTGGGACGGGCCTTCTGGCACGGCTCATGGGAACGGCTCTCTTCTGATGCCGAAAACGAGCCTTTCGACAGCGACCGCATGGCCGCTTTCGTTCGCGACTACATGACCAAGGCTGCTGAACAGGGCAACTGCGTCATCGTTGGCCACGGTGCGGCCAGCATTCTCGCCCGCACCTCGGGAGCCTTCCACGTCTATGTTTATGCAGCGCAATGGCGCAAGATCAAATACCTTGAGGAAACCTTCCCCGAGCACGCCCGTGACGTCGAGCGCGAGATGCTAGCCATGGACAAGCAGCGCGCCGCCTACATCCGCAAATACTTTCAGCAGGATTGGACCGACCGCCGTCTCTACCACATGATGATCAACTCCTGCATGGGCTTCGACGCCATGATTGAGTCCACGATCATTGGCGCCGGGTTGAACCACACCGTCGCAGCGCCGAGCAGATAGGTCGCCGACAAGATTTTGTTTCAACCCAAGTACCGATTCGAATACCCATGCTGATCGCTACGCGCACACTAACGACGTAAGCCCAATCGAGTCGATATAAAGTAGAAGTAACGAAATGCGCAGTCCGGTAGCAATGTTTCCCTCCTTCGGTCGCGCCCTTGTGTGCGCCGCCGCAGTTTTAGCCCTCTTGATTGGTTCAGGTGTCTGGCCCGCGCCCACTCGCGCCGCCCAGACCGCCGACTCGCCCACCTCCGCGCACCGCAAAACAGCGCAAAAGACTACGCGGAAGGCCACTACCAAGCACGCGTCCCACAAGGAATCAGCGGCGGAGTCCCGCACCCACTCAACTGCGCACAGCCGCACCGCAACTCTGCATCACCTCTCCACAAACGCGAGCTTACGGCATCTGACTCCACGCCAGCGCCGCCTTGAACTCGCCCGTCGCCGTCGTCTGCGTCGTCACTACCATCACCACAAGCTCACCGCGCGCGAACTGGCCCGCAGCCGCCGTCTCCACAAGGCATTCGTGGCCTCCTCGCAGTTACGGCCCATGGCGCAGCAGCTTGCCACGCTCCGCTCGCCCGCTGCATACGACGGAGTCACCACTTACGCGCACAATCACACCGGAGAGGCCGCTTCCGCCGCATGGCTCGCTCTCGGCCACGCCTATCTGCTCGATCACAAATACCCGCAGTCAGTTGCTGCACTCAAAAATGCCAGCGTTGAAGGCAAAGCGCTCGATGATTATGCGGCCTTCCTCACAGCCCAGGCCTATCTGCAGAGCAGCCAACTTCCGCTCGCCGATCCCATTCTGGCCACCTTCATACAGCGCTATCCCGACTCCGTCTTCGTCCCGCAGATTCCGGTCCTCCAGGCAAACGCCTACATCCAGCAGGGCGACCCGCAGTCCGCGCTCGCAGTTTTGCGCGCCCACAGCGCCGAGGTCATCGCCAATAAGCCGGACTTTCAGCTAGCTCAGGCCAGCGCCGACCGCCTCGCTGGAAACACTGCCGAAGCGCAGCGCCTCTACACGCATATCTATCTCACCTACCCGCTCAGTTCCGAAGCCACCCAGGCGCGCGCGCAGCTCGTCTCCAGCGGAGCCATCGACTCTCTCTCTCTCACCGAGCGCAGTCGCCGCGCTGATGCTCTCTACTCTGGGCATCGCTATCCTGAAGCCGAAGAGGAATACCGCTCGCTCGCGTCGATTTCCTCCCTCGGCGACGCTGCCCGCAACCGTATGCTGGTAGCCGCAGCGGCCTGCGAGTGGAAGCTCGGCAAGCTCAACAGCCGCGACCTCGACCGCTTGCCCGACACCAATGACGAAGCCGGAGCCCGCCGCCTCTATCTGATGATGGAGCTGGCCCGCGACAAGAACGACACCTCCACGCAGCAATCCCTCGTCACCCAGATGGAGTCGCGCTTCCCCGATAGCCCGTGGCTTGCCGAAGCCCTCTATTCCAGCGGCAATATGTACCTGCTCTCCAAGGACTACCCCACAGCCATCCGTTACTACTCGGATCTGGCCACGCGCTTCCCCAAGTCCTGCGAGTCGCCCCATCACGGAGCCTGCTCCAACTACTCGCCCAGCGCGCACTGGCACGCCGCCTGGCTCACTTACCGGCTCGGCAATTACGTACAGGCCGCGCAAATGTTCGACGACCAGCTCAAAGACTACGCTGGCGGGCAGGAAATCCCCGCTGCGCTTTACTGGCGCGCCCGCATCTACTCCGATCAGAATCACGACCCCGCGACGGCCGCGAAGTACTATCGCACCATCGCCCGGGTCTACACACACTATTACTATGCGGGACTCGCCCAGCAGCGCCTCACCGAAATGGGACTCACCGTCGGCGACGATGAAACACCCACCAACATCGCACAGCTCGACGATCTCCAGCCAGAAGACATTCCCGAGCTAAGCGACGACATTCCAGACCAGGATCCGCACCTCGTCAAAGCCCGCCTGCTCGCCAACGCCGGACTCAATGAGTACATCTCGCCAGAAATCCAGGCCGCAGACGGCAGCGATGAATGGGGCAGCCTCGCCGAAGCCCAAATCTACGCCTCCTATGGAGAGACATGGCGAGCAATGCGCTTCATGAAACGCGCTGTCCCCTACTATATCTCCGCGGCCATCGATGCGCTGCCTCTGCCCTATTGGCGGATCCTCTTCCCGGAGCCGTACTGGTCCACCATCAAGGAGTGTTCCGCGGCCAATGGGCTCGACCCCTATATGGTCGCCTCGCTCATCCGCCAGGAGTCGGAGTTCA
Source organism: Acidobacteriaceae bacterium (assembly GCA_035945555.1). Taxonomy (GTDB): domain Bacteria; phylum Acidobacteriota; class Terriglobia; order Terriglobales; family Acidobacteriaceae; genus Silvibacterium. Next base: position 920 of record DASZAG010000082.1, on the reverse strand, counting down.
ACCCCACCGCAATCTCCTATAAAGACGCTTATGGGCTCATGCAATTACTTCCGAGCGTAGGCCATGGCCTTGCCCGTCAGGCTGGCATCCATCACTTTGACAAGCGCGATCTGCTCGACCCGAATGTCAACATCCGGCTGGGGTGCGTTTATCTGAAGCAGATGCTCGACAAGTTCGGCGATCATCCCGAATACGCCTTCGCTGCTTACAATGCCGGAGACAGCCGTGTGGTCGACTGGAAGAGTAACGGCCCATATACCGGCATGGACGAGTTCGTCGAGTCCATCCCTTTCACCCAGACCCGCGAATATGTCCAGGCCATCGTCAGGAACGAGGGCATCTACCGCGAAATCGACAAAGCCGAAACTGATCGGGCCGACAACACCACCCTGAAGCCGCATACATCAACATCCCAAAAGCAATAACTCGCGGATGAGAACCATTGTCGCGCATGTCAGGCGATCTGCAAGTCAAATAGGAGGGGCGTTCTGACTCTGCAATTGCGCGACCTGCGCACGCAGACGCGCTGCTTCGGCGCGATACTTCGCGGCGTCGGCACGATGCGGGGCGGCACCTGCGCTGCCAATCGCCTTGAATGCTTTGCCCACGAAGTCGTTCTTACCCTTGTTCATGTGTTCAAGCTGGTCGGCGAGGTCGTCCTGCTCCACAGCATCGGATTCCAGCCCAGTAATCTGCGCCTGTAAATCGCGGATGTCATAGGATCGCCGCACCTGTGCGTATGCAGGGTCGTCGAACTTCTCGTTGATGGCGTTTGCCAGTTCCGCTCCACGCTGATACTTCAGATCGCTGGTGAAGGCCCCGAGATTCCTCTGGCCGTCCAGGTCGCCCTCGTTGGCAGAAAGCTGGTACCAGCTCAGGGCCTCGCCGTTGTCTTGCTTCACTCCCTGGCCATGCTGGTA
>DASZAG010000081.1:0-3895 GCA_035945555.1 Acidobacteriaceae bacterium | reverse complement strand
TTGTATCCGAGGAAGTCGAGGCTTTTGTCGGTAACTTCGAAGCGCGCTTCGCCTTGCGGGCGGGCGATCTCGCCTTCATGCTGCGAAAGGCTGCCAGCGTTGGGCGGGGCGGAGATGAAGTCTTCCCGCTGCAGACGCTCCATCAGCCTGTCGATCAGCTCATCGAGTTTGCCCTGTTCGGATAGCTCATTGACAGTCTGCTGCGATTGCTCATCGAGGAAGTCGCCGGATTCGAGTGCCTGCCGGATGGCCTCCCGCAAGTCGTCGAGCGTGTTGTCGAGTGAGCGGAACGATGAGTACGGATCGTCGAATCCAGAATTGAGGAAGTAGTCGGATAAGGACTGAAGCAGGTCTTCGAGATCGATCTCAGAGGCTAGATCGCCGGTGTACTTGGAGTAGCGGACGCGCTTCATAACAGCCTCAAATCCCTCAATCCGTCAATTCAGGGTCCCACGACGGCGTCGGGTTTGCCACTCCTGGTATTCGGGCTCTACCGCGACGCGTTCCTGCTTGGGTTGCTGCGATTTCTTCTGAGCCGAGAACGTGCGCTCCTCGCTGCGACTGAGGCGACGATGCGAGCACATGCCTTCGAGCAGGAACTCCGCCGCGGCGACCTGATGCTCCGGAGTGTCGTTAGTGGTGACGCCGAGCGGCGCAAGCTTCTCAAGCAGTCCTTGAATCTGGCTGAGTTCGTCGAGGGTTTGCGCGGCGGACTTTGCGTCTTCGATCTTCGTCGTGCCGCCAAGGTTGAACCACTGCTCGATTTGCTGCGTGTTGGTGTCGCCGAAGTACTTATCGAAGATCCTGCCGATGGCGGTGCGGACGACTTCCTTGACGACGGTGTCAGCACCGCGCAGTTCGCCCTCGTATTCCAATTCGAGCTTGCCGGTGATGCCGGGCATGGCCGCGTAGAGGTCGCCGACGCGAGGCAGCACAAGGGTCTCATTGTGGAGAAGCGCGCGGCGCTCAGCGTTTGAGACGATAAGTTCGAGGGTGGCGATAGGCAGGCGTTGGCTCACGCCGCTGCGCTTGTCCACCCGCTTGTCTTCGCGAGCGGAGAAGGCGACCTGCTCGACGATCTCGCGCAGATAGCCGGGGATTTCGGTGCTGGCGTGGTTGCGGTCTGTCCAGGCCTCCTGCGCGGTGATGGCAAGTCCTTCGTCGATGGTCTCGGCGTAGTGAGTTCGAATCTCCGAACCGATGCGGTCTTTGAGGGGCGTGACAATTTTGCCCCGGGCGGTGTAGTCCTCGGGGTTGGCGCTGAAGACAAGCGCGACGTCGAGCTGAAGGCGCACGGGGTAGCCCTTAATCTGAACGTCGCCCTCCTGCATGATGTTGAAGAGGGCGACCTGGATCTTGCCGGCGAGATCGGGCAGCTCGTTGATGGCGAAGATGCCGCGATTGGCGCGGGGCAGCAGGCCGTAGAACATGGTGAGCTCGCTGGAGAGGTCTTCTCCGCTGCGGGCGGCCCGAATGGGGTCGATGTCTCCGATGAGGTCGGCGATGGTTACGTCGGGCGTGGCGAGCTTTTCGACGTACCGGTCGTCGCGGTCCAGCCAGGCGATCGGTGTCGCGTCGCTGCGCTGCGCGATAAGGGTGCGGCAGCGCTTGCAGATGGGATGGTAGGGGTTGTCGCGAATCTCGCAGCCGGCGATGTACGGCGCGTGCTCATCGAGCAGAGCTGTAAGGGCGCGAAGGATGCGGCTCTTGGCCTGGCCGCGCAGGCCGAGCAGGATGAAGTTCTGCCGGGAGAGCACGGCGTTGATGATCTGCGGTACGACGGTGTCCTCGTAGCCGATGATGCCGGGGAAAATGGTCTGCCGCGAACGGAGGCGCGCGATGAGGTTCTCGCGCAGCTCGTCTTTAACGCTGCGGCGCGCGATGCGCCTTTCGGCGAGGTCTTTGTGCGCCCGAAGTTCTCCGAGGGTTTGCGGCAGGGGGTGAATGGCCATGGTTCCTCCAGGCGGCGAATACTGTTCCTAGATTAGACGAAGGACCGGCAGCAAATGCTAGCCAGCCAGTTCCAGATCGTCGAGCATGGCCTGCATCTCATGCTCGGCGTGGCTGTTGCCGGTTCGTTTTGCGGCAGCGATGCCTTCGGCGAGTTGCACTTTGGCTTCGCCATTGCGGCCTGCTTTGGACAGGGTCTGCGCGGCCATGAAGTAGCCGGCGGAGTAGTCGGGGTGTTGCTGGACGAGGCGCGCGAACTCGGCGAGAGCGGTGTCGGTTTCGCCACGTCCGGCGTATTCCATGGCAAGGCCGTATCGGGCAAAGGCGTCGGCGGGGTTCTGAGCGAGGATCTCGTTGAGCATGGCGATCTTATCCATAGGACTATTGTTACCTGAATACCGATTTGCTTAAACCGGCGCGATTGCCGACACTGGAAGTAGAGCACTGACGCAACAGAAAGAGAGACACGCATGGATTTTGCCGGGCATTCGCTTCCGGTGCGCACCACGGCCGAGTCGCAGTCGGAGATGACGGAGCTGATACTTCCGAATGACACGAATACGCTTGGGAACTTGCTGGGCGGACGGCTGATGCACTTTATCGACCTGGTAGGGGCGATGGCGGCGTACCGTCATGCGCGGACGCATGTGGTGACGGCGTCGATGGATCACATCGACTTTATCGCTCCAGTGCATGTGGGCGATCTGCTGATTCTGAAGTCGTCGGTGAACCGGGCGTTCAACACGTCAATGGAAGTGGGCGTGAAGGTTTGGGTGGAGAACACGATTGCCGGGATGCACAGGCATGTGGCGTCGGCGTATCTGACGTTTGTGGCAGTGGATTCGCAGGGGCGGCGGGTGCCGGTTCCGGAACTGAGGCCGGAGACGGACGAGGACAAGCGCCACTTTGAAGACGCAGGACGACGGCGCGAGCTGCGGCAGAAGGAACTGGAACGCAAGCGCGCGGGCAAGCCTAAGGAAATGGCGGTTCAGGGCTCGGTTCGTCCGGGCAGAGTGTAACCACCCCGGTGTAGACAATCCCTCAGGGGCTAAAGCCCCGGTAATTTTGGTTCGCGAACGGACGGGCTAAAGTCCGTCCCCTTCAAAGAAGGTGGAGTAATCGATATGGCTCATTCTCATGCTGCTGCTCCGGCGCCTACGGCGCTGCCGGGAGTGGCGAACATTGTGGCGATTGGCTCAGGCAAGGGCGGGGTGGGCAAGACCACCGTTGCAGTGAACCTGTCGATTGCGCTGGCCAAGAGCGGTTTCAAAGTCGGGCTGATCGATGCGGACGTGTATGGACCCAACGTTCCGCTGATGTTCGGAACGAGCCGCCAGCCGCGCGTGCTGCCCTCAAACCAAATCGAGCCGAATGTGGCGCACGGGGTGAAGGTGATCTCGATCGGGTTCCTGTCGCCGGGCGACAAGCCGATGGTGATGCGCGGGCCGATGCTGCACCAGATCATCCGGCAGTTTCTGCAGCAGGTGGCATGGGGCGAGCTGGACTTCCTGCTTGTCGATCTGCCGCCGGGCACGGGCGATGTAGTGATCTCGCTGGTGCAGACGGTTCCGCTGACCGGCGCGGTGGTGGTTTCGACGCCTTCGGACGTGGCTCTGCAGGATGCGCGCAAGGCGCTGGAGATGTTCCACCAGGTGAACGTGCCGGTGCTGGGCATCGTCGAAAACATGAGCCACTTCACTTGCCCGCACTGCCACCATGAGATCGACATCTTCTCGAAGGGTGGCGCGGAGCGGACGGCGAAGCAGTTCAACGTGCCGTTCCTGGGGTCGATTGAGCTTGACCCTGAGATTCGGCAGGGCGGCGACACGGGGCTTCCGGTAGCGCTGGCCGGGCCGGAGTCGGCGAAGGCGAAGCAGTTCTATGCGGCGGCTCGACAGGTTGCCGAAGCGGCGCAAGCGGAGTCGGCCAAGCAGGAGAACGTGTT
>DASZAG010000080.1:0-5462 GCA_035945555.1 Acidobacteriaceae bacterium | reverse complement strand
AACGGGCATCGCGAAACGCAGGTCCCTTCGACAAGCTCAGGGCAGGCTCTTCGACTCGCGTTGCTCGCTCAGGATGACAACGATTGAGGGGAGTGCTCGCCCGAAGTTCGGAAAAACATTCCTCAAAAAATGATTCGTCATAGCAAACAAAGGACTTAGCCAGCGGCCATTAGCCAATAGCTTGCTTCCCCACTCAAGCTGCGCTTGAATGGGGCACCCGGCAAAAGCGAAAGGCGCAGCTTTTGGCTGCGCCTTTGTGGTGAATCTACCTCTCTATTTCAGAATAGCAAGTTGGGAAAACTCACCGGACATTGCTTAGTGATGTGGTTTGTGCGAGTTACGGCCGCTGGGGCTTGACAGGGGTTTGGGGGTGGCTTTGATTGTGCTATTTGCTGAGTTCGATCCCTATGATTTGCCCGTCGACGGTCTTGTCTGCGGTTGCGAAATAGCTGACTTTGGCCTTTGATCCCTCGAGGTCGCGGCAGGGGTGGATGTTGCCCTGCGGCGTAAAGTTCACGGCGCTGTATTCGATTTGGTAATAGTTGTTGCTGTATAGGTTCACAGTTCGATTCGAGAATACCTGGAGATCAATGACTGAGGGGTAGCCGCATTGCACTCGGCGTATGACACCCTGGACGGTGAGCGTTGCTCCGTGGGGCTTCTCCGTGGGGTGCTTGGGCAACGGCGCTCTGTAGGGGGAGCGCGGGCCCGCTGAGCCTTCGAGATCCTGCGCGGTTGTCTGCGCAAGGGCCCTCCGCTTTTCCGCCTGCTTCAACTCGTCCTGAAATAGCTGCACCTGCCCCAGCCTTGCCTCTACGACTTCCAACTGCTCGGGTGTCTTTGCTACTGCCTTTGCCGCTTCGAGCACGCGAACCGCGTCGCTATACCGATGCTGCTCCATAAGGATGTTGACGCCGTCCAGACGGTATTGCAGATTTCCGGGCTCGAGCTGGACGGCCTGGAGGCTGAGCATGTGAGCCTCGTTCAGGTCCTGCCGGCGGCGGCCGTACATGGATGCCAGGGCATCGTAGGCAGGCGCAAACCGATCGTTGAGCTTGATTGCCGCGCGCAGGCTCGACTCGACCTGGGGCCCGGTGTCGTCGTCGATGAGGGAGAGCGCGCCGAAGTAGTACTGCGCGATGAAGCTTTGCGAATTGAGCCCGACGGCTTGCGCGTACCATTTCCTGGCCTCGGTGCTATCTCCGTTCCGGAACGCGAGGTAACCCATGGTTTCGTGCGCCTGCGCGCTCTGCGGATCGGCAGCGAGAACCTGGGTGAGGAGTGTCTTCGCCTCGTCGGTGCGTCCGATGTAGGCCATGAAGTCTGCGCGGACTGCATCCGCCTGGGGCCCAGTGAGTGGCGTCACCGTAAACGCACCTTCATTGAGGGGCGGCAACTTCATGGTGAAGTAGGTGTAGGACTGGCGCTCTGTGTAGTTCTGGATTGTCGTTTGAAGCTTCTTGAGGTCGCCGAAAGCAATTTGTGCGGCTGTTACCGGGTCCTTGTGCCGGGCCAGCAGTTCCAGGTATTGCTCGAGGTGATTGGTGTGGTTGAGGAAGTCGCTGGTTTCGAAGTAATGCACGAGCGCCCAGGACTCGGCGTAGAAGATGGATCCCTTCTGCTCCTCGTGGTAGTAGGGCGAGTTAGCGTCGACTCGAAAGAGCACATCGAGCGGGATAAGCGAGTGCTGATCGAGGTAGAAGAGATCGTCGGGGCTGGGCTGGCCGAGGCGCGCCTCATTGCCGCTGATATCAGTGTTCTGGAAGAACTCGGCGAGGCCCTCATTGAGCCACAAGGGCATCCATTCGATGGCGTCGCCGATTTGCAGGTGCGTGTATTCGTGGTAGATGGTGGCGTACGGGTGCTGCTCGTTTTCGGCGTCGAGGCGCAGCAGCACGTAATTCTTGTCTGGGGCGCGCAGGAAGTATCCGGCGAGGTCGAGCCGACCTTTGCCGAGGTACGCAGCCGGCTCCAATGGCTGAAAGTCCTTTTTGTTCCTCACCGCCATGACGACGATTGGCGCGACTGGATCGACGTTGGCGTTGGGGAGAAGCTTTTGGAAGACCACGCGCATGTGCTCGAACTGGTCAACTGTACGGCGGCCCTGGCCGGCGCCCGCATCAGTGATTACAGTGAAGTGGGCGCTGCGCACCTCCACCCAGGAGGGGGAACTTGCCAGCGCCGGAGCGGCGGCGCAGAGCAGCGTGAAAACGGCAACCCAATGGCGCAGCATGGTGCGGTTGGGTGCATCGTAGCACGCAGGCTTCGAGGATGAGAAGGAAAACCCCACCGGAGGGATTTATTCTTCCTTATTCCACTCGCAGGGCCTGCATGGGCTCGACATTGGCCGCGCGAAGGGCCGGAACGACGGCTGCGATGAAGGCCGCCGCTACCAGCACGGCCGCGGTGATGACCAACACTGCGGGATCCCACGGCCGCACTCCGTAGAGCAGGCTTGCCATAAAGTGGCCGCCGATTATCGCGGCAGGTATCCCGATGGCGAGTCCGATGGCGGCCTGCAGAAAGGCGCTGCGGAGGACCATCTGGACCACGCCGCTGCGGTTGGCGCCGAGGGCCATGCGGATTCCGATTTCGCTGGTGCGTTGCGCGACAGAGTAGGCTGTTACTCCGTAGAGGCCGATGGCGGCGAGGACGAGCGCGAGCAATCCGAAGACGGAGGTGAGCTTGACCAGCAGCTCGGCTTGCTCAAACTGGCCCTGCACCTGCTCCTGAAACGTCTCGAAGTCGAGCATGGTGAGGCTGGGATTGATCTGCATAAGCGCGTTGCGCACCTGCGATTCGAGACCCGGGACAGCACCCGCGGTCCGGATTACGATGGACGCCATCTCAAGGTGCGAGACGTCTTCCTCCATTTCCATGGATTGGTCAGTGTAGTGTGCCCATTGCGTGCCGGACAAAAAGAACATGGGGCGGATTTTGCTGTTGGGGTCCCAGTATTGTGTGTCTTCGCTGATGCCGACGATGGTGAAGGTTCCGGCGAATTTCTGGTCGAACATGCCGAAGTGGTGTCCGAGGGCATCTGCATTTTTGAAGAAATGCCTGGCGAAGGTCTCGTTTACGACAGCGACGAGCGGACCGGTTGCGTTGTCCTGATCAGTAAAGTCGCGTCCGGAGATGATCCTGGTGCCGATGTTGGCGAAGTATCCGGCGCTGGCCCGTACCCATGAGGCATTGTTGAAATTGCTGCCCGGGGGTGGTGGGGCAGTTCCTTCGATATAGACGCCTGTGCCCCAGTTGTTGCCCTCCATTGGGGTATAGGTGGAGTACGTTACCTGCTTCACGCCTGGAATTGCCTCCAGAGTTTCCCTGACCCGGCGGAAGAACGCGTCAGACTGTGTCGCCTGGTAGCCGGCCATCTGCGGGTCGATGTGCAGTACGTAACGGTTATGGGTATCAAAGCCGAAGTGCTGGTGACGGAGGTTGGTGAGCGACCGGATGAGCAGTCCCGCAGCACAGAGGAGCGCGAGGGAAATGGCGGCCTGCGCGACGACGAGGATCTTCTGCGTCCAGAGCCCGCTGTGGCGGGTGGAGCGGTTTGCTCCGCGCAATGCGTCGATGGGATCCGCATGAGCAGTCATCCAGGCGGGGGCAGCGCCGAAGAGCATGCCAGTGATCAGCGATACGCCGAACGCAAAGCCCAACACCTCCGGCGAGGGCGACGCGTGAATGGGCAGGTAACTCTTTCCGGCCACGGCATCGAGCAGCAGGCGCGCGCCGCCGTAGGCGACGGCGAGTCCGGCGAGTCCGCCGACGATGGCCAGCACCACGCTCTCGGTGAGGGCCTGCATGACGAGTCTTCGCCGCGGGGCGCCGAGGGCTGAGCGGACGGAGGTGAGCCCCTTGCGTGCGGTTGCGCGAACGAGCATGAGGTTGGCGAGATTCGCGCAGGCAATGAGCAGCACGAACGCGGAGATCCACATGAGGAGCTTCAGCTCGGACTTGTACTGGTCCTGCATTTGCTGCACGCCGCCGCCGCCGTAGCTGAGGTGGAGGGTTTGCTTGGGAATGAGGATCTGGTCGGGCGGCTGCACCTTTGAAATGGGGCTGCGGAGGAAGTTGCGCAGCTCGAGTTGCAACTGCGTCTCCATTTGCCTGGTGTTCGTGCCCGGCTGTATGCGGCCGATGAGGTTGAGCCAGTCGAGTTCCGGCTGATCGTATACATCGAAGGCGCCGCTCTGCACCAGCGGTGACGCGCTCAAGGGGAGCCAGAAGGCGGGCGGATCGCTGGACAGCTTTTCTCCGTAATAACCCGGCGGCCCGATGCCGACGATGGTGAAGGCCTTGCCATTGATGAGGAAAGTTGCACCTACGACGGACGGATCCTGCCCGAATTTCTGCTGCCATGCGCGAAAGCTCATGACGGCGGCAGGAGGCGCACCCTTGTTGTCGTCGCTGGGCTGTAGGAGGCGACCTTGCCACGCCTGCAGTCCGAAGACTTCGAATGCATTGCCGGAGACGAACTCTGCGGGAAACGACTCCGCGGGATGGTTGCTGCCCGAGCGGCGAACGCCAATCTGGGAGCGCCCGGACTGGAAGGCGGCGAGGCTCTCGAACCCGGGCGTATGGTCGCGGAACTCGCGATATTGTTCGGTGGAGAAGAGCGACCAGTCGTCCTGCATTCCGCCGTTGATGCAGCAGTTTTCGTTGTCGCCAATGCGGATGAGCTGGCTCGGCTTTACGACCGGCAGCGACTTGAGCAGGACGGCATGCACCAGGGTGAAGATCGCCGTCGTCGCGCCAATGCCCAGCGCCAGCGTGAGTACCGCGGTGATGGTGAATCCGGGAGTCCGGAAAAACTGCCGCAGCGCATAGCGAATGTCGTCAAAAAGCACGGGAAGCCCTCGTGATCCAAGGATACGCACTTTGCTCAATCATGGTTCCAGGCGGGAGCCGCTCGCAAGCTGCGACTGATTTACATCTTGATTTAGTCTATTCGTCAGTTTCGCAGTAGTCTGCAGCTTATGTACCAGACGATTCCTGCTCTTCTTGATACTGTTCGCGGCCATGTCCGCGCGTGGTTTGAAGCGCTGCCCGCGCGCACGGTTCGCGCGAGCGCGTCCTCAGATGAACTGCGCACGTTGCTGGGCGGCCCATTGCCTGAGGGCGGCACGCCGCCGGCCGACGTGATTGCTGCGCTGGCCGAAGGGGGCAGGACCGGAGCCATTGCTTCGGCGGGCCCGCGCTATTTTGGCTTTGTAGTGGGCGGCAGCGTGCCCGCTGCTCTCGCTGCTGACTGGCTGGTTTCAACATGGGACCAGAATGCCGGGATATTTGTGCTGTCACCGCTCACGTCGACGGTGGAGCAGATCACGGGCTCGTGGCTCCGCGAGCTTGCGGGTCTTCCCGCAACGATGAGCTTCGGATTTGTTACCGGCGGCCACATGGCGAATTTCACTTCTCTGGCGTGCGCGCGCCACTGCGTACTTCGCAAAGTTGGTTGG
>DASZAG010000079.1:0-18587 GCA_035945555.1 Acidobacteriaceae bacterium | reverse complement strand
GCGGGCGCGATGCGCTCGGTAAAGACAAGCTCGATGCCCTGACGCTCAATGAAGGCAATCAGGCGGTCGAGGTTCTCGCCTACGTCGCCGCCGATCTCGCGCAACTCTGGAAGCTCCGCGCCTTCCGTCTGCGAAACATCGAATACATAGGCTGAACGGAACCCAACCAAGACCGCCGTGTTCTGTTTGGTAATATCCTTATTGGCTTCCTCATCCTTCTTGCGGCGAACGCCGATGATGGGGGCAAGGATGCGAATGCCCTTCTCGCCCTTCTTCACGGAACGGCCAAGCTCTTTCCATTTCCAGAACCCGGCTACGTTACTCGCGTCGGGGCGCTGTCTCGCAATCTCCAGAATGTTCCCCAGAGAGTACCGATGAAAGCGGCTCATCGCGTTCAGGTATGCGGTGAGCGCATCCGAGTGTCCCGCCTCTAGCTGCTCGATGAGGCTCTGGACGTTGGCGGCGATTACTTCTTTCGCCGTCCTGGGTTGGTTGTTGCTGCTGGTGGTGGCTGTGTTGCTCATGGTGTCTGCTCCTTTGTCGGCATTTGCTTTTGCACGTCCGCGTTGAACGCGGCATGTACATGCCGAACGCCTCCTGGCGAAGGCGGGGGTAGCAAGGCGCAACGGGGAGGGGTCTCCCCATCCTTGGAGCGGAATGAAATGGAGCGGAAAGGACGGAGCGCAGCGGAGGTCTGCACAAGCGCAGCGCGGAAGATTGGGGAAGCCCCTTGCGCCGCGCGATCGGGGCAGCGCCCCTTAGCGAAGGCTTGTCAACCGCATAGCGTGCGAGTCAGCGCACATGATTTTTCAGGGTCGCGTTGCGGCAGGAACAGGCCGCAGAGGTGGGAAGCGGAGAACGCGAAGCGGTCGCAGCGCGGGGGGGGAGACTTCCGCCCGCAAATCGGAGAGCGATGTCTCAACGAGGCACAGGCGGCGTGGAATAGTCCTTGAGAAGCCGAGGATGTCCACCCTCATTCCGCGTCATCTTGGCTTCAAGAGCAGTCGATGTTTTCAAACAGGAAGAAAATACGGTGCCATCGGAAAACTCAATACAAATTTCCGGGCCGTCGATGCTGTCTTCATAGATGGTAAAGCTGGTGATAGTTTTTCCGACGAATTCTTGACAAACAACCATTCAAAGTCCTCTCTGAGAATCGCGACGGTTGATTGGGCGGGACCGTTGCCTTAGTGGAACAGCATCATTTTGGCGAATTGACTGTGCCGCTCCAAACCAACCGGAGCCATTGCCAGCCGCCAGAATACTCGTCGTATTCAGGTTCAGGGCGATTATCTGTTGGAAGAGAGCGGTCTGGAGAGGGATGCTGTGGAGTAGGCAAGGTATCTCTACGAGCAACGCATGTCGCGTTTCAGGCAGCCACCGATTTTCGCTATGCCAGGGAGAGACCACTCGAATCTCCTCGAACGAGTTAGGGAGTGAAAGATTTGCGGTGCGCCCCCGCAAATAGCCTTAGCAAACCCGTGATCGGGGAGTTGGAAAACCGTCAAACCGCGCGGTTCCTGTGACCTTTAGCTTTAGGGGCCTGGACATACGTCGCAGGCTCCCCGACCGCAAAGGCGTAGGGAATCTTCGTGCGCTGTAAAGCACACGTCGGTTTGAAGGGGTTTCCACACCCCAGGACAGTGCGTACCCGTCCCGCATCCATGATTTAGGAACCGATCAGAAATTGCAAGGTTCCACTGTCGTTATCGTGGAGGCGAGGGTGTCTCCGACCAGATTTATTTAGGCGCCGCCATAAAGGCCCTTCTGATCGGTCAAGGCAAAATTCAGCCGAATCGCGAAGTTGTGTTTCCTCCTGCCGGTGCGTGAGGGAGTAGCTGATTGAGTGGGAGGGTCACATTTCGACACCCCAGCGACCAGGCCGTTGCGATAGTCTCTTTCGTGCCCAGAGACAAGAGCTGCGGTGCCGGTGGTCAGCGAACGGTGAGGGCTAACCCTTGCTGTATGGGACCGCTTTGCGTTTTGCCGAAGCTGACAGCGGACGCCTTGCTGACATTCTGACTGAGACTCGTCGCAAGTTTAGCGGCGTCATTGGTGTAAACCTGTGCGTCATGGGAAGCACGCGACACCGACACATAGGCTAATCGGTTGTTTATCAATTCGGGATGAACTTCGGTATCCATATTCACTAATACCCGCTCGGACGTGAGTCCCTGAGAACTGTGCGAGGTGACGGCATAACCATGATCGAAATGCCGCATCTCATCGGCATCGAAGCGAACAACTCTGTTCTTGGTGCCATCCATGAGGACGCTGATCTTGCCGTCTCGGTCGATCTGCTGAATGGTGCCGAGGTCACGATTGGCAACCTGCAAGTCCCTTTGCGGAGCAGTAAATTGTATTTTGTCTCCGATTGCAAACTCGCGCTCGATTTCGCGGTAAGCGGCGATGCCGCGCAACCGTGACGGGTCATAGGTCACTTGCTGGCCGTCTTCTTTCCGCACCGTAACGAGGTTTTCAGCCGGGTTTGTGGTGACAACCTGGGCGTAGCTTCGGGCCTCGATGCCATTTTCCTTGCTTCCACGCACGTAGTGCAGAACGTCTCCGGGCCGATAGCGGGCGGCCCACTCACGGTCAGCCCCGGTCATATCATTGCGTGGCGCGAGGACGCGCATGGAATGATCTTTGCCGTCCACGACACCAAGCGTCTGCAACTCCTGCCGCACGGCCTGATTAATGGCGCGGCGCGAGGCATTATCGGGCGAAACGATAAGCGTGTTTTTAGGATGCGCGGCATAGCTTTTGGCGATGACCGCGATTCGCTCCTGCGGGTCTTGAATCTCTGTAATCCGTCCCTGACGTGAAAGCATTTCGACGCCGATAGCGGTCTCGTTGTTGGACAGATGTTCGACGGCTTTCAGTAGCTCGGGATCTTTCTGGCGCATGATCTGGTCAAGCTGCGCGGTCCTCATGCCCGCTTCCTGCAACTGCTCGAAAGGCTTTCCGGCATCGACGCCCTGATGCTGGCGCATATCGCCAATCAACAATACCTTGTCCTGGGGAGCAATCTTGTTAAGAAAGTCACGCATTTGCTGCGTCGATGCCAGGGAAGATTCATCGACCATATAGAGATGCTTCCTCGCAGGATCGCTGGCGGCCTGCAGGCCGCCGCCTGCGAGGAAGCGTTGCAACGTGTCCGCTTTGATTCCAGCGTCGCGGAGCTGCTTCGCAGCACGCGAAGTCGGCGCAAAACCTTCTACCGCGTACCCGCTCTGTTCGGCTCCCTGACGGATGGATTCCAAGACCGAAGTTTTGCCTGAGCCTGCCCGTCCCTGCAATCCCTGTACCCGGTCCCGCGAAGTCAACACCTCTTCGACCACTCGTTTCTGCGCCGCATTGAAGTGTGGACGCGATTCGGTCAGCGGCACAGCCGACTCTATCGGCATGATCTGCGGGGCGCGGCTTTGTCCTTCCTGCACCTTCTGAACGATTTCCGTTTCAGCTTTGACGGTCGCTGCCGTCGTGAACGTGCGTCCGGCCTTGTGTCCATCATTCGCAACCTCTTTGAACTCGCCAGAAGCGATACGCGCCTCGAAGCTGGCGCGGACCTCGGGGTAGGTCATCTCACCCATGCCACGGCGCAGAGCATCCACGTAAAGAGCGCGTTCGTCCACAACGGCCTCCCGTTCAAAGCCTTTATCGCGGGCGAAGGTGACAGCCTCTCGCACCTGCTGGCGGCGCTCCTTTTCGGATCGCTCCTGCGCTTGTTCTTTTCTGCGCTCCCGCGCCTCCGCCACAACCTTGCCGGCCTGATTGCTGAACTCATCGGCAATCTGTTTGTGCGCGGCCAGGATCTGGTCGGGAGACAGCGTAACTTTCTTGTCGCGGGTGTTGTGCGCGGCAATCTGCGCGGCCTCCGGGCCAGCAAAGCCACTACGGGAGAGAGCTTCTTCGATCTGCTGGCGGCGTGGACTGGAGGCATCAAGATACTCCTGCGTATAGCCTTTAATGTCCGGCGCTCCGCTCTTACCCGGTTCAATTTCGTAGCCAAGGTCGCGCAACTTGTATGTGAGATGAGATTGATACACGGCGGTAGCAAACTGCTGGCTTTCAAACAACGAGTGAGGCTGCAAGGCTCGCATTTTGTCGTTGTCTCGCTCGGTCATGTTGAAGAGGACGACGTGCGTGTGAAGCTGCGGCGCGGAATATCCGTCTACGGGACGGGCGGTATCATGCTCGAACTTGGCCGCGACGAATTTCCCGGTCGTTTCGGCTGGATTGTTGCCGCCGATGCGGGCTTGGGTGTATTGCTCCAACTCGTTCAAGGCGACGTTAACAGCCTCGCGGTGCGCCTCGCGCACCCGGTCATCGCCCCCTACGAGGGCGGTCAGAGAGATGGACTTCGGGGCGGAAAAGGTAGCATCCCAACCGGCGCGATGCTCGACCGGAGAGACCATCTCTCCCTGTGCGTTGCGGTATTCATGGACGACACGATGCGAGACCAACTGCTTGCCGGTCTGTGGATGTTGTCCCTCGGAGAGACGGGCGAACTCCTCCGCGCCTACGGCTCCTGACAACTCGAACGTGTCGGCCAGCTTGCCGTGCCATTCACCCTGAATGGTGTCGCCCTGCTTCCAATAGTTCTGCTCGGCGGAGGTGAACTCCTTCTCGTGATACGTCTGCGCCTGGGATGCGGAAAGTGGTTTCGAGATATTCAGCATGGCAACTCCTTATCCTTTGAACGTGAGAGCCTGTTGTTCGCTGGCATCGTCCGAAACGATTGTTTCCGGCTGTATCTCCTGCACAGCCGCAGGCTCGTTCGGTTGCGGCTGTGGTTCCGTATGGGCAGCGGAAGGCTCGGGCTCTTGTGCCAGTTCCGCAGGGGACGCCGCGTTGCCAGGTAACGTCTTCGGGGCATACGGCAACTTGTCATCTGGGCGTTCGCGCAGCTCGAAGGGTTTGGCAACCTCCGGCATATCGAAGTACGGAAACGAAAAGAAGGTCACGAAGTTCTGATATTTCATGAAGGCGTGCAGGTCCGCGAGGCCGGAGATTTCCGACTCCAGTACTAGCGGCTCAACCTGCCGCTCGATGGTGAAGTTGTGGCCTGAGCGGGTGCCGTCGAAGTGCGTCTCACGCAACCGCTCGATTTCCACCTTGCCGATGAACTTGGACACCCATTCTCCCGCGTTCGGTTCTTTCGTTGTGAGCCAAACACTGGTTGCAGGCTGCGACAGCATCACCTCGGCCAGATGGCCGTACAGGTATTCCAACTGTGCCTTGCCCTGGAAGCCAAGCAGGACTGGATTCTGGCCCTTTCTCCCTTCCGTGATGGCCGTGTGAAGCTGCGGCAACTTCTGCAAGCTCGCCAGTTCGTCAATCACAAACCAGACGCGCTTTTGATCTTTGGTCGGCTCGTTCAGCAACCGCAAAACCAGCCAATCAATCCATAAGCTCTGCAAAGGCCGGAGGGCTTCCCGCTCTGCCGGAAGCGACGTAATGAAGATCCATCCTTTCCTCTTTCCAACCCATTCCGTTGCCGTCCATGTGCCGTTGCCATCCTCTCTCTTCGGGAGCAAACGCAAACTGTCTGCAACCAATCCGAGAGAGCCGAGCACACCGGCACGCTGTTGCTGGGCGCGCGGGTCAATCAGGTGCGCGTGCTCTGTTCCTTTCAGTCTGCGGTCGATCTCATCGGGGTTCGACATCCACTGCACCAGTTCATCCGGCGTCGGCCTGTAGGCCATCAGGAAGGCAAAGATTTTCTGTGGCGACTCGATGAAAAACTCACCCTTTCGATCCTGCGGCGGCTGGAAGAGAGATGCGGCCAAAGCCTTTGCTTCGGAGCGGCTGCGCAGGTCTTCGGCTGGCCCCCAATAGGGGCAGCGTTTGTCCAGTGGATTCAAGATGACATCCCCGCGGCTAGGGTCATAAAAACGCTTCACAAATTCGCGGGCCGGGTCGTACACGATGGCCGAATCACCTCGGCCTTGCACCTGCCGGAGCATCTGAAAAAGCAGGGCGGACTTGCCTGAGCCGGTGTCCCCGATGATCTGCATGTGCTGCGCTTCCGCCTTCGCCGGAATGCGAATCATCTCTTTCATATCGTCCGTCTTGAAGCCGATCCCGTCGCCTTTGACAGTTCGATTGAACTCCTGCGGCGTGAGACGTTCCGGGCCTTTCAGCCGCCGTCCATACTTAAGCGCCTTCTGCCGCTTCACATCTTTCGTCACGGCTAACGGCAATAGCACCAGAAACAAGCCCGCGCCACAGAGCAGCGGGATTTTCAGGATGGAAGACAGGTCATTTTTATAGACCGCGACTTTGAGGTAGTCGCACAACCGGGTGTCTACATAACTCCGTACCGGGCCTCGAAACAACAGATCATTGCCACGCTGGAGCGCAGCCGGAGAAAGCGTCAATGGGATGATCCTGCCCCCCAGCTCCACGGTCTTTCCACGCACCACGTCGTCATTCATGACAGGACTTGGCTTCATGCCGCGCCCGGTCAGAAAGAGCATCCGGTACTGGCTGCGGTGCGTCCGGCTGAATGATCCGAAGATGGAAGTACGCACATAGACCGGCATGTAGTACCGCTGCAAGGGCGTACCGATAAACCGAAGGCGACCATACAGAAATAAGGCCGTCAGAAATATGGCGGCGAAGATTGCGCCATAGGTATAGATGGGCCGATGCTGCGGCCAGATGATCGTCTCTTTGCGACCCCACGTTGTCTTTGCCATTGCCTTATCTCCTTCCTTCGGCCAGGATTTTTCCGGCCAGCTCGTGCTTCGCCGTGCCGATCTGGTCCAGCAGTTTGTCGAACGCTTCCGGCGTCATCGTTTGCCCGATAGCAACCGAACGCAGCGCATTCACCAGCAGCAAGCGAACTCCAACGATCTCCGGCAGCACGACCCTTTCTGTGCCGCCTTCGGCCTGCGCCGCAACGGCGTCCAATGCGAGGTCGCGCAACCATTCGCCCGTCGTCTTGGCTTCCGCGCCTGCGGCGTCCTCGACGGCGCGATATTCCGTGGCGGTTACTTTGGTCGTGAGCGTCTGATTACGGCTCTCACGGCCACGAATCTTGCCGCGCTTGGCAGTCGTTTGTGCATCAAGAATTGCCATGCCAGAGTGCTCCAATTCTCGAAAATCGCAGGGAGCTAACTAGCTCCCCGATTTCCGTAAGTCACGTACTTTGTTACGGAACCCTTTAGCTCCCGCAGGGAGCTAAACAGCTCCCTATGAGGGGTGGAGTGTCGAAATACACCCGGTGCGAAGCACCGCTCTGGTACTGGCACGGATGTAGGCGGAGAATCATGCTCTCGAACCCGCCACAGATGCCGGTGTTTGGGATGCCGAGGATGCAACGGATACCGGCTTCTTTGGTGATGCTTCCGCGCCATCATTGGCATTGCCACGGCGCACGCGAAGCGTCGGCGTAATCCGCTGTGCTTCGGGCGACTTCAGGTACTCCTGAAAGTCCCGGTCTTTGGCGAAGACATGCTTCAAGGCTTCCTCTACAACGCTGTTCGCTTGGGCTTTGATGAACGCGGCATACTGATCGACCAATAATGCCGTCGAATCGGTAAGCCGAATCGAGGCGCTGACGTGGCGGGTTTGGGTGACTTCTAGCAGTGGCATTGCATTCTCCTTTGGGTGTGAAATCAGGCTGACTTTGAGGGGGCAATCATGCGCTGTGCAGTGACGGCAATCTCCCGCGCACGAGCGGAGCAAAGTGCAGCGGGAATCTCGTGGCAACGCCGGGCTTCGAGCATGGCGATTACGTCCTCGAAACTGCTGCCTTCGATGAGCCAGAGACGGGCGGAAGCCACGTCGATGGTGCGTTGCGCGTAGTAGAGAGGATTGGGCTTGTCGGAGCGGCGCGAAGCCAGCTCGTGCGTGAGCGTCACGGCATCTTTGCCGTGCGCAAGCTCATGCAAAACCCAAGCCCAATCCGATTCCGAATGGCTGTGCTTCAACGGCGGCTTTCTGGAGTCGGAAGTATTGCCGGGAAGCATTGCATCGACCGCGCAAGCGTCAAGCTCAAAGTCATCGGGAGTCCAGATAGAATCATCGGGATATTCGACCGTGACTTTATAAGGCGGATCGTACTTCCGATTGAGGAAACCGGGGACGCGAAGGACACGGTTGCAGTCGGTGCAAGCGGGATCGCCGCCGAAGGCAAGGGCGAGCAGCTTGAGCGTCTGTTCCTGACGCGCAAAGTCGAAATCTTCGACCCGCCAGAGCACCTGATATTTGCCCGGTGATGTGGACAAGATAGAAGTCGGTGGCGGCACCAACTCCGATGCCCGGAGCGCAGCGAGGCGGGCATCTCCACCAGCGTCGATGTCGAGATACAGATGCCGGACGGAAGCGATGCACTCTTTGGTGCGCTTCCGGATGCCGGTACGAAGTGGATTGGCAGCAACATAGATATTGTTGCGACCATGTTGGTTCTCGTAGGAGAGCCACGCCATATACGGTGTCTCTAAAACCTGTTCCAATCGCACGACTCGTTGTGTGAGAGTTGCGTCATCCTGTCCGCGAAGCAGGATCGCAATGGTCTCTTCCGGGGCGAAACAACGTCTGAGGAAGCTGGCGGCAATTTGACTCATAGCGGCACCTCTTGCGAGCGTTAACGTGCGGGCCTTTAGCAGAAGAGAAGCCCGGCTTTCACCGGGCTTTCTCGGGGAGGAAATGGCCTATGCGGCCACGTCCTCGTCGAAGGTTTCATCGAACTCTTCCTCGGCGGCAACTCGCTCTGCGCGGTCGAGCTTGAGGATGGAAGTCACTCGGATCGTGTCGGTCTTCACACCCTTGTATTCGGAGTGCTGAATCTTGCCCTCGATCTGGATGTGAGCGCCCTTCTTGAGCTTGGCTGCGAACTCGGCCAGCTTGCCGAAGACGATGAGGTTGTGCCATTCGGTGCGCTCGTTGTACTTGCCGGTCTCTTTGTCCTTATAGGACTCCTTGGTAGCGAGGGAGAGCGTGGTGAACGGCTTGTTGTTTTTGCCGGTGCGAACAACTGCATCGCCGCCGAGGAAGCCCATGAGGATTGCTTTGTTCAGGTACATGATTGTGTCTCCGTTTTGAAATTCCCGATCTGCTCGGGTCACACCTGGCGAAGCCTAGCGAGTGGGTCCGACTCCCAAGGCCGAAGTTCTGCATTTACGGAGGGTCCGTCACAGACGGAAACCGTAACCGAAGGCGGCGTAAGCCGAAGCAGAAGAACGAGCCTGCCGCCGGGCGTCGGTAAGACCCCGAAGCAGTGACCGTGCAGAAAGCGGGATACATACGGGAGACACCCGCCTGAACAATCCTCTTCGTCCGCTTCCTGACGATGCTATGTACCGGCAAGTGCGGTTCACTCATCCCCACCAAGAGCTGCGCAAAGAGCCGCAAGTCCGCTCCGAAACCGAATGGCTTTAGATGGCCAACGCCAAGCTCAGGCGCACGCCTTCGGGTCGAAAGATTTAGCTCCGTTTTGTGGGTGAGAAGGACCATAACGATTCCGATTCCATCCGCGTCTCATGCCACCGCTGCCGCCGTGGGAGCGCGATAGATTTCCTCCGTCTCGAAGGACTGGTCTGTATGGCTGTAGCCCTTGACGGCGATAAGCTCGCGCACACGGCGCCGGCCCGCATGATCGCGCTCGCAATACAGCACAAAGTCGATGGCCTCCGCCGTCTCCGAACGAATGAAAGAATGGTTGAGATTTGGTCTCGCACTCAGGGCGAGATCCGATAGACGGTTGAGCGCGTCCCATGCGCTCTTTGCATGGATGGTGGATAGCGTTCCTCCATGCCCCGTATTCATGGCTTGCAAGAGGTCGTAACCGCATTCGTCGCGTATCTCGCCCATGATGATGCGGTCTGGACGATGGCGTAGCGCAGCGGCCACAAGCTGGCTCGGAGTGACGGCAACCTGGCCGGGGATCGGCTCAACCGCTTCCCATCGGACGGCATTCGGATGGGTTATCTTTAGTTCGGCGGGCTGCTCGATGACGATGAGCCGTTCATGGAGCGGAACATGATCGAGCAAGGCTTTCATCAAAGTTGTCTTTCCACTACCCGTTCCGCCGCTGATGATGCCGTTCTTGCGCTCCGCAATGAAGCCCACAACGGTATCCCGAATCTGCTCCGGCAAACTACCCGATGCAATCAACTCCGCTGACGTGTACCAGCGATTGAATTTCCGCACCGTGAACGTCGGGCCGTTGATCGAAGATGGAGAGCCTACGACGGCGACACGGGAGCCGTCCGGCAGGCGAGTATTCAGGATGGGATTCTGACTGGTAAGGTCTTGCCCCAACAGGCGCGCGACGCGCTCAATGGCCGCCTGCAAGCGGTCGTTGGTGTACGGCGTGGAGAGCACAATGTGCTCGACCACGCCGCCACGATCCGCATACACGCCGGTTGTCCCGTTAATCATCAGGTCGGAGATGGACGGGTCCAACAAGAGCGTCCGTAGCTCGTCGGGAAAGAACGGCAATATCAGCTCGAAGCTCACCGGACTGTCCCTGCCGTTGGCACCGCAATTCCAGTCGTGGCCGGAGCCGAAACGCCGGGGGCGATGGGATCGACGGAGACACGGTTTTCGTGAAACTCGGTGATGGTCAATCCAAGGGGATTGATGAACTCATATTGCGGGTAACTTTTGGCCTGATCGCTGACCTGTTTGGGATTCAGATAGTAGGTAATACTGAGCATCCAATGCTCCGTCCTCGGCTCCCGCGAGTGACTGGGCGAGTAGAGCTTGTCCAGGGCCAGGAGCGCCGTTCCACGCGCCATGGTTGCACCCTGTACCGTCTCCTGAGACATGGCGGTGATGGTGACATCCTTTACCTCCACGTCGCTTTGCTCGATCTGCCCGCCGACCACCTGGGATACCAGATGATTCTGGTTGTCGTCGGTCATCAACTGCGAGGCGAGATTGCCAGACAGGAAGTAGTAGTTGAGGGGGTACTTTTTGGCGATGGTGTCGCGGCTGATGGTGTAGCGGTAGTTTGCCCAATCGGTGAGGTAGGTCCGTATCTCCCCCTCACGCGGGCTGTAGTTCAAGTCGCTGTACTGAATGGCCTGGGCGCGGCCCATCTCATCAATGCGAATGTAGCGGTTTACGGGTGGGCGGCGAGCCAGCGAGAGATTGAGCCACATCGAACCGCACAGCAAAACAGTGCCACAAGCGAGGATGAAGCGGTAGGCTTTGCGCTCGGCGTAATGCGACGCATAGACCTCGTTGCCAATCTGATCCGCGAGCAATGCCTGTTCCGGCATCAATATCGGCTGGTCATTGACTACTGTGTGCGTGGACATGGGGTGGATGACTCCTTTCGTTGACGGCGTGGATAACGACGGCGGCATAGATCAATCCGGCGATGACGCAGCCGAGAAGGATTACCAGAAACAGGCAGCCAAGCGGCTTTCCTAAACCCGCTTTTCTCATTGCCAGCGCGTGAACCTGATACTTGAACATTTCTATCCAGCTCCTCCCGCGATGAAGAGTGTCGAGACGACATTGCTCACCGCGTTACCCATATTTCCTGCCAGTCCCGCCGCCCCACCGAAGATTGCTTGTGTCATGCTTGGAATAAAGAGCATGTTCACAATGAACGCGACGAATACCATGATGCACGGAATGAGGTTGGCAAGCCACATCTCCATTGAGTAATTTCCATTGAAGGTTTGCTGAATAAAGGCATTCATAAAACCGCCCCATACGAAGATGAACGCGGCAGCCACGGCACGAATCATCGCAAAGCTGATAAGCACATCGAGGAAGTGAAAGAACTTCGCACGGAATGACTTTGTCATTAGCAACGGGACGAAGATCGGCCCGAACAGGGCGGTCACTCCGTAGAGGATGAAGGCACTGCAATTAATCACAAAAAGGATGGCGGATGAGATGCCGAGAAGCGCCTGCACCACGAAGTAGCAAAGGATCTGAACCGGAGCCATCAGCGAAGGCATGGCAGTATTATCGCCAGCAGTCTTGAAAAGCTGGAGCAGGGTGTCGAGCGAGTTCTGATCGAAGGCCGCGACCATCGCCTGAGCGATGTACGAAAAGAAGTGATTGATGCCGAAGGTCGCGCCGGGAAATGGGTTCACCCAATAGTTTTCAAGCAGGCAGCAGATGATGAGCCGCAATAGGAAATTGACCAAATCGCCCGCGTGGACAGGCTGGGCGTGAAAGCGAAACGTCATGCTGGTGGTATTCCAGTTGATGACCAGGCTGATAAGGGTAAAGAGAGAGATGCACGCAAGCTCCGTAAGTCCAAGCTGCGTCAGTGCACCACCGTTCTGCGTCGTGAGATTCGTCAGATTATTGGTGAACTGGTACAACCAATCGACACCTGAACTTGCGCTCGGCAATGCTTGTGCTAACAACACCACGGAAACCATATCGCTACTCTCCCTCGGTTGCGTTTACGGAATGTACTTTTGCCAGGTCTTACCTTCATGGGCAGCGGCGGAATTGTGCTTTTTTTTGTCTGCCTCTAACACGCTGCCGGAACGCCGCATCCTCGGCCTTTCGCTCATCAGCCTCTTTCTGCTGTTGCTGGAGAATGGCCGCTGCTTTGGCGGCGGCAGCGGCGGCTTTCGCCGCCTCGTGCCGCTGGTAGGCAAGCGCACCACCAATTGCGGTGAGGACCGTTAGGATGGCGAGCAGGATTTTGGTATTGATCGCTTTCGACATCGCGGTCTCCGATTAGGGAAGATAAGTCTTCCAGGTGTTTCCTTCGTTCGCAGCACTGGTGTCATTGGCCGAACGCTGCTGTTGCACAAAGACAGCGGTGTTGAGGTCTTCGACGTGCGCGTTCCGTCGCTCCATGTTGGCGATCGTCATCTGCGACGCGAGGCAAGCCTGTAGTGTGCCTTGCGACTGCATCTCGGCCATCTTCTGCGCTTCAGCCGCATTCAGAAGGTTGAGCTGCTGGACTTCGCTATTGGTGGAATCAGAGACATCGAACTGCGAAGACAGAAGTGAGCTGTTGGCGCCGGCGTTTGTGCTTCTGCCATCCCGATACTGACCTACGGCAGTGAGGCAGTCGGGAGAGACGGCATCGGAGGTTTCAATCAAGGCAAGCTGCGACGTGCGCGAGCTGCCGAGAGATTGGCTTGCAAGGTAGGTCGGCGCACTGCCGTCCATGGTGACGGTGGCGGCGTTCCATGCAGTCGAGGACGCAGACGGCGAGTTGGTATTAAGGGCGATGCTCATGCCCGCCGTCTCCCCGAACATATTGGCGACGTTGACGTTCTCCAGAGCATGAAGTGTTGTTTGCCATTGCTGCTTGATGCTGAAGTGGGTGAGGCTATTCTTCAGCATGTTGTACTGCGTCTGAAGCGTGGTCAGTTGCGAAACGAGACTGCCGTAGCTGGTTGGGTCGAAGACAATATCCCCGATGCCGAAGAGTGCAAAGCTCGGTGTTGCCGTAAGCAACACGGCTGCGCCTCCTATAAGCCACTTGCGACGTTTGGTGAGAGTGAGTTTCATACTGCCTCCTGCGGTTGGTATTTACATGCAGTGCGGACAGGTCGGGTCCAACCTGTCCAGGGGAAATCCGTGGATATGGGTTGCGTTTGTCATCGCCTCGGTAGACTGGAGGTAAATCCACGCAAGCGTGTTTCTGCCGGTCGCTGTCCCAATGAGCAGGAGAGC
Organism: Acidobacteriaceae bacterium; assembly: GCA_035945555.1. Taxonomy (GTDB): domain Bacteria; phylum Acidobacteriota; class Terriglobia; order Terriglobales; family Acidobacteriaceae; genus Silvibacterium. The sequence continues at coordinate 4,967 of DASZAG010000079.1, read as the reverse complement.
CAGGAGAATAGCGGCAATGATTCCTGAAATTTGATGGAAGCGATGGAGCGGAATTGTCTGCATGGCTGTCATTCCTCCTCCGCAAGCTGGCGAGCAACCTGCGGAATCATGGCTACCCACTCCGCGCCGCTGCGCTCGATGGCTTCGGGAATTGTGTAGTCGATCTCGGCCAACCAATCGGCACGATTGAGGACGAGCGCCACGGCAACCTTCTCGCCGGTGGACTGCACACGCCATGCGTCATGCTCGCCGCGCTTGGCATCGCGTGACTTGCTGAGCAGATGTTCGTAATGGTCATTCATTACCAGCTCCTCTCTATAAGGTGGGATCGACGCGATGCTCCGCGTAAGCCGGAATCAGAAGGTCGGTGCCGATGTATACGCGGGCACGGGAACCTTCCTTAAGCGTGATGATGGGCAAGCGATTGAGGAAGTGATTCAACACCTGCTCACCCTCCACGGCGGACTGTTCCGAGATTCCGTTGCGAATCTGCACGGAAGGATCAAGAACACTGCCGCCATTTCCGATCTGCGCGAGCCCGCCTAAGCCTCCGATAGCGGCTGCGGCGGCAAACGCCTGCAAATATCCGTGGTCTACTTTGGTGGCAAGGCCGGTGGTGCCGATCTGGTCAAGGCCGATGTACTTTGCGAACTCCAGAGAGAATCCGTCCGGGCAGATAGCACGGTGGAAGGTGACGAACATCTTGCGTTGTTGTGCGTTGCCAACGCTCTGCACGTCACCAAGCAAGCGCGTCCCTTGCGGCAAGAGAAGCTGTTGATGGTCGTGGGAGTACAGGTCGGTTGTCAGCGAAACCATGATCGGGCCGCTGAAACCGCCGTCGATATGGTTGGTCACAACACCTTCCAGCACCGTTCCCTCGAAGACGCGATAGAGACGGCCATCGTAGCTATCGAAGTCGTATCCGACCATCGGGTTCTTTTGGGTGTCAACCTTCGCCGCTGTACTGACTGGTTTGGACGGAGCCGCGCCGCCGGCTGCGGTAGCAGCCGTCTCTTGCGCGGCCTCTGTCGTCGCCGGAACTGGACCAGTACGCTCGAAATCTATAGCTAGCGTGTCACTATCAATCGCATCCTGCTGTTGTTTCTCTTCGGCGAGTTGCTTTTGCTTGGCCTCGGCCTGCGCCTGCGACATATTTGAGGTGTGCTGTGGAGCATTGGGACTATTGCCGTAGATCTCCTCACGCTGCGCGGAGGTCATGGGCGGTGCGCCTGCGGCCTCCGGGCCGGGCGCACCTTCGGTCTGCTGAAGCTGCTGGAGCGCGGCGGCAAGCTCCTGCTGATGCTGCCGCGCCTCGGCGTCACGCTGCGCCTGCAACTGCTGCTGCGACTCGAAGCTGTTTATCTGCTGGGCGTTCGGTGCAGCCGGACGCATGGGCATGGTGCTAACCGGAGCATTCCTCTTGTTGCCGCTCAAAAGGCTGGAGAGGTTGGCGATGCCGATAAGCCCGAGGATGACAACCAGGGCAATCACTACCGGCATACTCTTCTTGAGCGGCGGCTTGGCCTCGGGCTGTTCCGGCACGGTCGCAGGTGTTTTCTCGCTTGGCTCCGGCATGACTACCTCGCTTCCTCGGTACGGTGAAACTCGACCTTCTGCTTGCCGATGGCGAGATAACCGTTGTCCAGTTGCTTCGGCACGGTATAGAGGCCATTCGAGAAATCGAAGTTGATGAGGGATGGCTTTTTATCCTTCACCTCATATAAAGCGGGCGTCTCTTGGAATTGCCCACGCAAGTAGGTGAACTTGTCATCGCGCCATATCGCCTGCAAGCCAAGCTCTTTGCCTTTCGATTTGTCCCAGGTGTAATCAAAATGTAGGGAGCCGGGGTACTTGCTGCGATATGCCTCTTCCTGCGATTTCTCGGCCTTCAGCGTCGCGGCCTGGCCCGCCTGTGCTGCCGCTGCTTCCTGCTTCACCTTGTCCAGTTCGGCGGCGGGGACGAAGACAGGCAGCTCGGCCAGCCTTTCTTTAGCGGCCTTATCGCCGGGGGCAATGAAAATCTTGGAATCGAAATGGGGATCGTCGTCGCCGGAGACTTCGCGCAACTGCAAGGTGTACTCGTTACCGTGATCGGAAACGATATGTACATCCGTGCTGCTACCTGCGACCTTCGGCTTAATGCTGATAAAGCGGCTGGCTAAGTGGCCGCCATCGAACACCCAATCCACGGTGTCACCCGCAAACACATTGGCAACCTTCTCCTGATCTGGAAGCAGGATGAGTGTCGATTGCAACAAACCGGCGCGAACCACAGGCGGCGTGTCCGCCTCGGACACGGTGATGGTGCGGGGCGCGTTCGGCTGAAGGTGCTTCGCGTCGGGAGCGCCGGGGCCAGAGGCAAAGGCAATGGAGGCAGTTAAGGCGAGGCCGCTGGCGACGAAGATGAGGATGGGTGGTTTCATTGTCTCTGGTCCTTTCGGTTAGGCGGACTCGCCCTGGGCGAACCGCGTAATGCCCTCGGTGAGTCCGTACTTGGCAATCAGCTTCGACCGGCGCACCCGGTCTTTTGGTTTGGTGGAGAACGTCGCATAGCTGCGGCTGTCGAGATTCAGGCGAACAACCTTGGTAAGTCCATCGCGGCGCATGTAGAGCGCTTCGCGGTCCTGCAAGCTCTCGAAGAGAGCGAGCTGCTGTTCGGTCATCTTGAACAACTCCGCATACCGCTTCCGGTTGAACGTCGCATCCTTCAGGAACAGGAACGACGTGCAGGAGTTCACGATGGAGTCGGCATTTTCACCCAAATCTTCAGCCGACTGACCAATCATCGTGACGCCGCCAAGGTTCTTGCGAACGGTCTTAATCGACGCGAGAGCGCCTTCGAGCAACTGGCGATTCTTCATCGAAGAGAAAATTTCCTCGATCAAGATGTGTTTGGGAACACCGAGATTGGCCGGGTCATAGAGCACATCATTGATGCGATGGAGGAGCCACACCATCAGCGGCTCAATCAGGTCAGCGTATTGCTGGTTATTGACACCCTGAAAGTCGAAGCATTGCACGCGAGACAGCGAAAGGCTGTCTTCCACGTTGTCGAAGATGGCGCTGTAGATGCCTCTCCCAACCCACTTTGAGAGATACCTGTCGAGCTTTTTGGGCAGGAAAAGATTGGAGAGACGCCTGTTTTCCGGGTCAAGCAGGTAGATGTCCTGCACGGCCTTGTGGATCACATCGTCGTCTTCAGGCTCCAGCTCCGCGCCCCCATTTGTGAGCAGCAGTTTGATGAAGCTGTACAGGAACTTGATGTTGCTCTCCGTCGGCTCCAGAGAGAACAGCGCGACTCGGGGACCATCTTTGCCGACGCGGTCAACGCGACCGCCATACAGCTCCACCACGCTTTCATAGCTGCCGCCAATGTCGAAGATGTAGGTAAAGCCACCATACTTTTGTTCCAGCGCAACGGTCGCATTGCCGATCACGCTCTTACCTGAACCTGTAGGCCCGATGATGAGCGAGACACGCACACCATCCACGTACACGTCCTGAAAGAATGGCGTCCGTGTGCGTGTTTCGAAGACATTCAGATACTCGGAATCGAGGTCTTCCGAATGCGGGTGGCCGATGTGCGGCGCAAACACAGAAGAGAGCCGCGCATGGTGCTCTTCACTGAGCCACATCGGAAAGACATTGAACTTTCCATTGCCAGGGAACATCGCATAGAAGGCACAGAGATTGCCAAGCGTCTCCTCGATCACCTGCGCCCGCGCATCAACGAAGATCCGATGCACGGCGGGCGCGGTATCGCGTAGCTGCTCCGCGCTGTTGGCGGCCAGGAGCAGGCGCAGTGAGAATTCGCCCTGTGCCTTCTTGTCCAGCTCGCGGATGACAAGGCTCAGGTCATCGACGCTGCTGTTGGCGGCTTTCGCGCCTGCGCCTGTTTCGAGTGACGCCGTGTCGCGTCCGGTCATTACGCGAGTCAGCACACCTACTTTGAAAAAGCTGATGAACTTTTCTTGTGCGTCGATCTCGCTGCGGGCCGCGGTGGTGGACTTGGGCCGCCATGTAGAGCACAGCACGCTATCACAATCGAGCGTGAGCAGGTCGGAAAAGAGACATGGCCTCGACGCCTCCGGCGTCGTCTTCAATGAGTACATCTGCACATAGCGTCTGCCCACGCGCAGATGATCGCTGTGCCATGCGACGGGATTGCTGACGATCTGCCGGTCTACTCCGGCGTCGTCGCGGAGCTGCGCTTGCGAAGCCCACTCTTCAAGGTTGAACAGATACGAAAAGAATTGGAATGTACTGTTTTTAGCCAGCGGTCGCAGTCCTAAGAGACCGCCGAGATGACCTTCGAGAATCGTTGCCGCCTTCTGTAGCTCCGCCAGCATCCGCGATGTGTTGGCGGAGTTCTCCTGCGGCTTGCGATCGAACGCTTTCAGCTTGGGCGGCTCCAACGTGAGGCACCAGTGAAGGTCAATGCGCCGAAAGGCTGCGGTCTTGGCAAGAAAACCGAGACGGTCATCCACGAATACCTGTGTCACGGGATTGCTGTACACCTTCTGGCGCGGCAGCTCATAGCCGGACATGATGCGGGTGTACTGATAGAGGCAAGAACCTTCGGGAAGGCCACGCAATGCGCCTTCAATCGAGCGCATCCGCGATTCAAGCTCCTGGTCTGTCAAACCTTCTTCGTCCATACCTGACAGATGAAATAGGCATCCATAGCCGCCGCCTTTCAAGGCGAAGATGTCTGGGCCAATGAAACGTGCAATCGGAACGATGCTGCACGCAGCTCCGGCTTTGGCGAACCACGGAACGAATTTGGCTTGCTCAGTATTTGCGCGGGTCATAGTAGGACTTCTGGCTGAGGCTCAGGCCCCAGAGCTGAAACATCTTCGGGTGTTTGCGAACGATGAGCCATGCACTCACGGCAAGCGTGGGGAAGGCCACCATCGCCAAGAGGCGAAACCCAACGAGGAAAACCGTTACGCAGACGAAGACGATCG